>JARGGF010000147.1 GCA_029210905.1 Bacteroidales bacterium
GGCTCCGGCTCGTCGAATCCTCTTCGCTTTCAATAAAGTCAATGAACTCGTTTTTCTTCACTCAAATGCAGCATAACGCTGGGCTAAGTTTAGTAAGGGATTAAAAGTACAACTTTATCCCATACGCACGTAGCAAAATTTTTGATTTTACATTATTTTCAAATTTTAAAAGGCAAAATCAAAGATTTTGCGGATCTTATTTCACCCTGTTATCTGTCTTACAGCATATTGCCCTTATTAAATTTAGCTTTTGTTATGCTGCGTTGCCCTTTATTCTCTTTTATTTTTCTTTTTTCTTCAATCTGGCTGACATGCTTAATTATAGGGCTAATCGCTTGTTTAATCTGTTTTTTACTTTTTGGCTACCACCCAAAAAGTAACAAAAAGGTCACCGCTGCCGTGAAATTTGCTAAAATCGTTCCGTTACGGGCTAAAAAATTGAATATTGCCATCCAGTCGCAGTCCAGCGAAGGAATCCAGTCGTTTTTCTTATTATTTTTTCCTGCTTCAGAGTCAGTACCGGCAACTGTCAATTTTTTTTAACGCCCTCCACTTCACGATTTCTTAACGCAATTTCCCGGATGCGGCTCCGGCTCGTCGAATCCTCTTCGCTTTCAATAAAGTCAATGAACTCGTTTTTCTTCACTCAAATGCAGCATAACATTTGTATAACCCCAGATTCTTTAATTTCACTTGTGGTTATATCTTCTGTATATTTAACATATAATTGTTATTTCTTACTTTGCTACTCATAATAACAACTATATTTTTTTCTTAGGTTCTAAGCGGAGCCTCCCTGCCCCCTCCCCTATTTTAATTGTTATTAATCTTCCGATGTATTGTCATCGGTTTCATTGCCATTGCCGTTATTTTTCCGGCGCGAGCGTCCTTTTATTTTACGGGCATCAAACCAGCCATCCAGGAATTTCTCATCGCGGATAATGGCTTCAAAAGCATCATCAAGGCGATCAAGGATTATCCGTGCATCGGCTATTATCTCTTTGATACTGCGCACTGCCATTTTCCGGTGACTGGTCTGCACGCTGATTACATCAGGCATATCACTTATTACCTGTAACCGTGTATCCAATTTATCAAGTATTTCATCCGTTACAAGATAATCGGTCAGTTCGGGTAATTTTTGCCGTGCAGCAACCAGTATGTTTTTAAGCCGCATAAGGTTTTCACTTAAAGAACCAGTCAGCATTTTTGATTCAGGCACATTGGCTATATTTAACAATACCTGGTCGCCATTGGTTTTGGCCAGGTGGCATAAACTGCGGTTTAACACATAAATATCAGTGGCCAAAGCCTGAAGATCCTGATTTTTTTGTACCACCAGACCCTGGGTATCATTTTCAGTCTGTTCCATTGCAGCAGCTGCCACTTCTTTTTCATTTTCCTTTAACGCCTTGATATCTTTTTCAATTACAGGATTGCCAGTCCATAACTTTGCGGAATCATCAGCATATGAAATGCATCTTTGTTGCATATCCCAAAATGTTCTATTGTTTACATCCATTTTTTAATTGTTTTAGTTATAAATGTGATGTTGTAAAGCAGAACGGGACAGCAATGTTGGGTTGGGAAATTAAAGCAGCCTTTTATCAAAAAGCTGATTTGTTTGCAGGGAGAACAGGTTGCCCTAAAAAACACATCCTTATTTGCCCTTGGCAAGAGGTTGGCTTCTAAAGTCTGGCTTTTAAACATCGGGTTTTGAATGATTAGTGAAAACATTAATTTCGGAATACAAGGTGAGAAATATTTTAAATATATGCAAGCATAATGTGCATTTTTTTTAAATACCGTTAATTGGTAGGGAATGTAGAGAGGGCTTGTTATTGGTTGTTGGTTAATTGTTAGTGGTTACTGGTTAATTGTTATTTAAATGGGTCCATTTCTATTTGGTCATTGGTCATTGGTATATTGGTATATTGGTATATTGGTTATTGGTTATTGGTTATTGGTTTAATGCAGTATGACTTCGGCTACGCTCAGTCACCGGACTTCGGCTACGCTCAGTCACCAGACTTTAGCTTCAGTACCTGCCGCAAGGACACTGAGCACTTCGACAGGCTCAGTGTAAACTAAACCGAAGTGCCGGTTTCAAAGGTGAAGTGAGCTGATCCAATTTTAAAGTAAGTTGGTCCCGTGTTAAAGTGGGCAGATCCCTTGTTGAAGTAAGTTGATCCCATGTTAAAATGGGCTGATTGTGTTTTAAAATGAACAGATCCCGTGTTAAAATGAGCAGTTCTCATGTTAAAGTGAACAGATCTCATGTTAAAGAGGGCAGATCCCTTGTTAATGTGAGCAGATCCCTTGTTAAAGTAGGCAGATCCCTTGTTAATGTGAGCAGAATCCTTGTTAAAGTGAGCTGATCTTGTGTAAATGTGTACTGATCTCGTGTTAAAGTGAACAGATCCCGTGTTAAAGCTTTAAGTACTTTTGTTATATCAGATGGGTTATCCATTAATCTCCCTGTCCCTGAACCCCAACAAATAAAGCAAGGCATCCAGCCCAATATTTGATATCGCATTTTTGGCCGATTCTTTTACTTTGGGTTTGGCATGAAAAGCAATTCCAAGACCTGCCAGCTGTAACATGGGTAAATCATTGGAGCCATCACCAACGGCGATAACCTGCTCCAGGTGAATGTCTTCCTTAAAGGCAAGTAATTTTAAAAGCTCGGCTTTTCGCTGCCCGTCAACAATTTCGTTGAGGTGTTTTCCGGTGAGTTTGCCATCAACTATTTCCAATTCATTGGCAAAAACATAATCTATACCAAGCTTGTTTTTAAGGTGGTTGCCAAAATAGTTAAACCCACCGGAGAGAATAGCGGTTTTGTAACCATATTGTTTTAAGGTTTTAAAAAGGCGTTCGGCTCCTTCGGTAATGGGCAGGTTTTCGGCAATGTCTTTCATCACCGATTCATCGAGGCCTTTGAGCAGCGACACGCGTTTGATAAAACTTTCGCTGAAATCTATTTCACCACGCATGGCGCTTTCGGTAATGGCGCTTACCTCCTCGCCCACTCCTGCACGATGTGCCAGTTCGTCAATCACTTCGGTCTGGATAAGGGTTGAGTCCATGTCAAAACATACCAGGCGACGGTTGCGGCGGAAAATATTATCAGCCTGGAAAGCAATATCAATGCCCTGCTCACCCGCTATAGCGGTAAAATCCCTTTTTACTTTTCCTAAATCATTTGGAGTACCCCGTACTGAGAACTCTACTACCGAACGGGTGTTTTTGTCGCCATTATTTAATTCCGGCCTTCCGGAAAGACGCGAAATAAAATCAATATTTAAACCCTGTTCTGCAATTACTGCTGTTACTTTAGCCAAATGCACTGCTTTAAGTTTGCGCGAAAGTAAGGTAACAATGTATCTGTCCTTTCCTTGTTGGTTTACCCATTCTTCATAATCTTCAACAGGAATTGGCGTAAATTTTATGGTAATGCCCAATTCATATGCCTTAAAAAGCAATTCTTTAAGTATCGGTGAGCTTTCATCTTTTTCGGGAACTTCAAATAAAATACCCAGTCCTAAATCATCATGGATGACTGCCTGGCCGATATCAAGAATATTTACGTCGTTTTCGGCCAATATTCCGGTTAAAGTTGCCGTAACACCACATTTATCTTCACCAGTAATATTTAACAGAATAATTTCTTTGTTTTTGGGCATTTTTACTTTGATTTTGATTTAAAGATGGCAAATTTAGTAATATTACATTTATTTATACCTATCGGCAAGCGGAAAGTTTAAGTAAGATTAATTGAATTTGTAGGTGCAGCATTTTGTAATTTTCCTACGTATAGGGTTATAGATACTTTCTTCAATAGAATATATTTTTTTGGCTAATATAACTCAAGTTTCAAAATGAACCAACTCAGGATTTTTTTATTCGCTGTTATAATAAACTTAAGTTTTTTTGCTTTTTCGCAAAGGTTTGCAGTGAATTTATCAAGTGGAATTAATTTTTCAACCATCAATTACAACTCAAGCAGTGGAAAGTGGCAATCATTAACAGGTCCGGTTAATGGAGTTTCAATGGACTATAATTTAACTAATTTTTTGTCCATCAGGACCGGAATTGACTACCTCTCTATTTCATACAAGTACAAAAACTACTACAACCCGCAGCTTTATCTAATAGAATCTTCTTTTTGGCCTGGTTATTTCATTCAACAGGAATGGAGGGTTTCTTATCTGCGTTTTCCTTTATCTTTATCATTTCGAACGCCTACCCGCTTAAGTTTTTATACTTCGGCTGGCTATTATTTTTCCAGTTTATTAAAAAATCATGTTACTAATGAGTTTAATCCTCCGGATAAGGATCAAGGATTGATTTTTATCCATGGTTTATCATATCATTTTGAAAATAATCTAAAAGTTTTTACCGAAGTAAGATATAGCATTGGAAAAGAAGAAATTAAAATTCCAAATGGCGATAAAAACGGAACCATTGAATTAAGTCTGGGACTGGGTTATCAATTCCCATCTTCAAGCAATAAAAAATACAACAAAAATTCCTTTAAAGACAGTTTAAATCCTTTATTGCTGATAGAATACACAGCCGGAAGCAACATGAGTATTCCGGTAGGTGACAATGAAGCCTATTATCAACCTGAGCCTGGAATTTGTGCAGGTTTTTCATTTATAATACAAGGTAAAGGAAATTTGTCGCTTATAACCGGTATAGAATACCATCGCCGATCTTATTCTTTGCAAGACAGCAGCAGTTTGTACTACTATTATTCACAACCAGCTATTTCGAAGTATGTAGATGCTAAAACAAGTATTGATTACCTTACTGTTCCAATTTCAGTAAACTTTTCTTTTGGTAATAAAACAAAGTTTTACTGGGGCATCGGGCTTTACGATGCAATACGCATAAATGCAAGGGTTACAGGCATCACCATTAGGGATAGTCAAAGTGAAGCTTATGTGGTGAAAGAAAAATTACAAGTTTATGATAATATAAAAGATGAATTTAACAATAACGAAATGGGTTGGCTTTTAAATGCAGGAGCCTTTTTGCCTGTGTTTAGAAAGTACAGGCTCGATATTGGCCTCCGTTACCAATCTGCTTTTAATGACATATTTAAACAGGCCTACCAGGGGAATATCCGCCTGAATTCGATAAACATGACAGTTGGTTTTATAATTCCAATTATTTAAACAAAAAAGCAAATGAACACAAAATATTTTTTCTTATTATCTATAATCGCTTTTATTTCATGCAATAAATATGACGGGCCTTCGAGTGAAATAATAATGAGTATTTCATTTTCCAAAACCGGGGATGCTCAGAAAACATTGGCGGGAAATTATTTCAATGATTCTATCGCGGTTTATGTCAGTGGCTATGAATATGGAAATTCTGTTTCTGGCCTCGCAGCAATTTTAACCATCGAAAAGGGTGGAGGTTCGGTGGCACAATCAAATCCCGATATTGTAAATGGCTATTTTTCAACTAAATGGAAGTCTGGCGCTACCAGCTGTGATCAACGATTACGGGTTGATATTTATTCAAAAAACAATACCCTCATCAACCAACTCTATTTTCATGGAAATGCTTTCAGAACAGGTATTTGGGATACAATTACCAGTCCACCGGATGTCTTGATTTCGGATATCCTGGCTGACACATCCAGCCATAAAACATTAATGATTAACAGCAATGGACTTTTCAGGCAAAAAGATGATTATTTCAATTGGGAACAATATTATATCGGACAAATCAGTCCATTCAGACTTTTTATTGATAGAAATGGTTTTATATATTTAAGTACATGGAATGGTGAGATTTACAAAAGCATAGATGGAGGAAATTTTTGGAGCCTTTGTCAAAGTCCTATTGAAGGACATCCTTACTACTATTACATGACTGTTTCAAATGATGGCTACCTCTGGGCCAGTACTCCACAATATCCCAAAAGCCTGCGTTGCTCTCGCGATGGTGGCCTCACCTGGACAGCCGATACAGCAGGACTTAATGAAGACGAATTAGTGGGTGATGTCTACAGGTTAAGCACAGGCGACCTTTTGTTCCATACAAAGAGTACTAGCCTGTACAAATCCACCGACGATGGCAAAAGCTGGAAACCGGAGCCTGCACCTGAATATTCAATTAAACTATATGTTACAGATAAAGAGGAAATTATAATTATTAACCAGGACAACGGCATCACCATTTATAAATCGACAGATCTTGGGCAAACCTATAAAAAGGTATATAATGTTTTGCCGGAATACGGCACTACTATGGAAAAAAGCATCATTAAAAAAGGCGATTATTACTACATTCTTATTCCGGGTTATGGCATCATCAGGACCCCTGATTTTGATAATTTTGAAACTTTTTGGAGAAATACTGAAATTGTTTATCTATATTTAACGTACGATGGAGTAATCATATGCAAAGGTTTTAGCAACGATGTGGTTTATTACTATCATGAATAAATATTAATGAAAGAAAATATTGTTTTTCTTCCTCTTCCCATACTTCCATTGATTACCTGGCAATGCTGCTTTCTTAGATTAAATCGCTAATCATAGTAAGTATAAACTTTATTTTTTAATCTTAAGTAATCAAAGCTGATGCTTAGGAGAGGAATTATTGTCCCATTCAGCCCTTAATCCTTAATAATATGTGAATGATGTAACTCTTTCCTAAAATCATATAACATATTACAACTGCAACGAACGTAACTTTGTTTCCTATAAATACATAGTACGAATACAATATCATTTAATAATATTATATATGAAAAATTTTAAAATTTATTTGTTTATTCTACTGAGTTCATCATTGATTTTTATCGGCTGTGCTTCATGGAATAAAACACAAAAAGGTGGCGCCGTAGGCACTGTTGCCGGTGGCGGAATGGGTGCAGTAATAGGCAGAGCAGCAGGAAATACTGCCCTGGGTGCAATTATTGGGGCAGCTGTTGGTGGAGCCTCTGGTGCTATTATTGGACATCAAATGGATAAACAGGCCGAAGAGATTAAAAAAACCGTACCAGATGCAAAGGTTGAACGTATTGGCGAAGGCATTGTGATTGAATTTAATAGTAATGTACTTTTTGGGTACGATAAATCAAATCTTTCCTATGCTTCAAAAGCAAGTCTTGATAAATTGGTTAAGGTACTGAATACTTATAATGAAACTAATATTGAATTACAGGGACATACTGATAGCAAAGGCAGTATAGCCTATAATCAGACACTCTCTGAAGAAAGAGCCGGTTCTGTTTCAAGATATTTGTCAAGCACAGGAATAGCTTCTAATCGTATGACTATTAAGGGCTACGGTGAAACAGTTCCAAAATATGACAACAAGACCTCAGACGGACGCTCAGAGAACCGCAGGGTTGAATTTCTTATAACAGCAAATGAGAAGATGAAAGCAGAAGCTGAGAAGGAAGCTGCAAATTAATCGCACTTTATTACAACAAATAATATTCCTGAATCCACCGGATGCATAAAAAGTGAATGGTTCGGACTTCTGGTCGAAAATTAAATAGTTACAACTACTAACAAATATAATATGAAAACAAAAATAATTTCTTTTGCACTGATCCTGTTTCTTTCCATAACAACAGTAAATGCACAAAATTCCAGACCCTCTTTTGCCATACTCGGTGGAGTAAGCATGCAGAATTTAGTTGGAAAAGATAATAACGGGGACAAGCTAACCAATGATATGATTATTGGTTATCATGTAGGGGTAAACATAGATATCCCAATTGCCCCTCAGTTCTATTTTGAGCCGGGTTTATTATTTTCTGCAAAGGGAGCTGAAAATTCTTATGGCTCATTAACAGGAACATACCATCTTTCATACATTGAAATGCCCCTTAATGTGGTTTATAAAGGAGCTCTGGGTAATGGATTTGTGATGGTCGGATTCGGACCTTATATTGCTTTTGCAATAGGGGGCAAATCCACCATTGAGAATGGAAATTCGAGCCTTGATAAAGATATTGTTTTTCAAAAAACAGTTGAAGACGGTGATGATTATTTAACCGTATATGCCAAAAGATTTGATGCAGGTGGAAATATCTTTGTAGGTTATCAAATGGCTGGGGGGTTATTTTTTCAACTGGATACTCAATTCGGAATGCTTAAAATAAATCCTGAAGACTTACGCACAGTTCCAGAATTTACTGAATCATTAGCTATAAAAAATATTGGTTTTGGATTAACATTGGGATACAGGTTCTAAGTGAAATTTAATGTTCAAGATGAGGCCGTCTAAAAAGTAAAAATTTTAGGCGGCTATTTTTGTTCTGATATTATTGAA
>JARGGF010000148.1 GCA_029210905.1 Bacteroidales bacterium
ATGTACGATGCTTGCGTCTGTAGATTATTGCAGAATACCTGGCAACTACGGATTTAAGTGGCCAAAATTAACAGAACTGCACCATGCACTTTTTGGAAAAGATTTCGAAGAAGCCCATGATGCTGCTGCTGATATCAAAGCCACTGCATTATGTTTTTGGGAGCTCAAAAAACGAGGTGTTATTTAAGCCGAATAGTTCATAATACTGTTTTGGTAAATTATTAGTAAAATTGATTTTTCTGCTTTTTCACCCCCGACCCTAAAGGGAGAAAGCAGAAAAATCAAACTGACTCCCTTTAGGGTTGGGGTAAATCAGTTTGATTTTTCGTTTTTCAGCTCTATTTACCAAAGTAGAAATAAAAAAAGGAATGAAATATCTTCTTCTCATATTTCTCTTCCCGTACTTTTCTTGTATTACCAATCAACATGATGACATTGTTGATAACAGGGAGGAAAATGTACTAAAAGATACAATTTTACCTGAAAACTCATCAGAAGATATTATTATTCCTGAATATGAATCAGATTTTCCACTGGAAGATGAGAGCAGATTTATCAATGCAGATTATTATAGCATTAATATTCCTTCAGAAGGAAATTATAAGAATCTTAAAACAAAAATATTAGAAAAAAGAGAAAACTATAGACAAAAATATGTAGCAGCCACCAATGAAGCTGAAAAAAATAAAATAATAAAATTGTCCGGAGAATATGTTACAGAAACCATTGTCAATCATATTATTCCTTTCTGGTATGGCATGCCTTGGAGTTTGTCTGGCTATAGTGATATTCCAAATGTAGGTGAAGTTGGTTGTAGTTACTTTGTATCAAATACTTTAAAACATTGCGGTTTCAAAGTGAACAGATACCGTTTGGCACAACAAAATACAAAAAACATAGCATTTTCTATTCAATTGAATGACAGTATTTTAATAATTAAAGGAAATGGAGATATTTCATCAGTAAAAAATTATTTTTTAGAAAACAAAAAAGACGGACTCTATTATGTTGGTTTGGATAGTCATGTGGGATATCTTCTCTTTAAAAAAGGAGAATTATTTTTTATACAGTCCAACTATGCATATCCGCAAGTTGTACTCACTGAATTTGCAGAAAAATCTGATGTTTTCTATAGTAACTTTTATTATATTGCTGATATTACCTGGAATGATGCTCTTATCAAAAATTGGATAATGTCCACTGAAATACAAGTTGTTAAAAAATAGCAACTGTAAATATAAAAGTAAGTGAACAGTTTCAGAAACCACCTTTGAAAAAGGCAAACACTAAAAATTTTTCAATTTACCTGATTTTCATAATGTTTACAAAGCTCCTTTAAGCCACACTCCTCACATTTTGGTTTTCTAGCCACGCAGGTGTATCTGCCATGCAAAATTAACCAATGGTGTGCGATAGGAATCAATTCTTCCGGGATATACTTAACTAACTGTTTTTCAGTATCAAGTGGAGTTTTTGAATTAGTCGTTAAGCCAAGCCTTGCTGAAACTCTAAATACATGAGTATCAACAGCCATAGCAGGCTGGTTATAAATAACTGAAGCAAGCACATTAGCAGTCTTCCTTCCTACTCCGGGTAATTTTTGCAGTTCATCAACATCATTAGGTAGTTGACCATTATAATTATTCAATAACATTTTGGCCATGCCAGATAAATGTTTTGCTTTGTTATTAGGATAAGAGCAGCTTTTAATATAGTCAAAAATTTCAGCTTGTTCAGCCTCAGCCAGCTTTTTCACATCAGGAAAACGTTTAAAAAAATCAACGGTAATAATATTTACTCTTTTATCAGTACACTGAGCTGATAAAATAACTGCAACTATCAGTTCGTAAGGTGAACTATATTCTAATTCAGTTTCAGCAATAGGCTTATTTTCTTTAAAATATTCTAAAATTTTCTCAAATTGTTCTTTCCTGCTCATCGCGCTTTATTGGTTTAAAAGATATTTACATACACAAATTTAATCATTCAGAAAACTCTGGCAAACTATTAAAATTGTACAAATAAAATTATTTTATGATTACAGAGAAGAACCAATTTATTCTTTGCAAATTAGAAATTCTGAATTCCCGTCATTCTTATTACTTTTGCAATCCATTTAGATTATAATATGATAAGTTATCTTCAGGTAGAAAATATTAGCAAAGCATATGGCGAAAATGTACTGTTCGAAAATATTTCGTTCAGTCTCCATAAAGACGAAAAAGTGGCACTTATTGCTAAAAATGGATCAGGAAAAACTACTTTGTTAAATATAATTGTAGGAAAAGATACTCCTGACGAAGGTAAGATAAGTATGCAAAAGAACCTTAGCATAGCATATCTGCCTCAAAATCCTGTTTTTGAAGAAAATAACACAGTTCTTGAGCAGGTGCTTCGCAGTACCAGCCAGCTAACTGAGATTATTAACTTTTATCACAAAGCTATAGAATCGGGCGATGAAAAGCTTATCCAAAAAGCCACGGAACAAATGGACATTGCCAGTGCCTGGGATGTAGACCAGAAGATAATAGAAATCTTGACGAAACTGAATATCAGCCAGGTTCAACAAAAAATTAAATACCTTTCCGGTGGTGAAAGAAGGCGGGTAGCCCTGGCTGCTGCACTCATTGAGACTTCAGATGTATTAATTCTCGACGAACCTACCAATCATCTTGATTTACAGATGATTGAATGGTTAGAGTTGTATTTAAAATCAAGATCAGGAACATTATTCATGGTTACCCACGACAGGTATTTTATGGAAAATGTATGCAGTGCGATTATTGAAATTGAAGATAATACAGTATACCAATATAAAGGAAATTATCAGTATTATCTGGAAAAGCGAGAAGCCCGGCTTAAGGAAATGCAGGCAAATATAGACAAGGCCAGTAATCTATACAGAAAAGAATTAGATTGGATGCGAAGAATGCCACAGGCCAGGGCAACCAAGGCAAAATCAAGAATTGAAAATTTTTATAAAGTTAAAGAGCAAGCTTCTAAAAGAATTGACAATAGTACGCAAGTAATTGATATTCAATCTAAAAGGTTAGGAAAAAAAATTCTTGAAATAGAAAATATATCAAAACAGTTTGATAATAAGGTACTTATAAAAGAATTCAGCTACAAATTTGGTAGGGCCCAGAAAATAGGTATTGTTGGACCCAATGGAGCAGGTAAATCTACTTTTCTTAATATTATTACCGGAATTTTAAAACCCGATTCTGGTACGATAGAAATTGGAGAAACCATACATTTTGGTTATTACCATCAACAGGGAATTAAGCTTGACGAAGACAAGCGAATGATTGAGGTGATTAAAGAAATTGCAGAAGTAATGACAGTGGGCAAAGATAAAACCCTTTCCGCTGCCCAATTACTTGAATATTTTCGATTTGATAAAGAAAAACACTATTCTTATGTTTCAAAATTAAGTGGAGGAGAGCGTAAAAGACTTTACCTGCTAACCATATTGATGAAAAATCCAAATTTTCTAATTTTGGATGAACCTACAAATGATTTTGATATTCAAACCTTAAATGTTCTGGAGGATTATCTGAATAATTTCCCTGGAAATGTTATAATAGTTTCGCATGACCGGTATTTTATGGACAAGGTTATTGATGAGCTTTTTATTTTTGATGAAGCAGGAAAAATAAAAAGTTTTCCAGGAAATTATACTGATTATCAAGATTATATAGAATTTCAGGATAAGGAAAAACAAAAGCAATTAAAAGTAAGTGTTTCCAGGCCGGATAAAAAACCAGTTGAAAAAAAGAAATTTGGTTTTAAGGAAAAAAGGGAATTTGAGTTACTTGAAAAAGAAATTGAAGATTTAAACCAGGAAAAGCTTGAATTGGAAACCCTAATGAATTCAGGAAATTTATCAAATGATGAATTGCATGAAAAATCGAATAGATATTCCGAAATCCTGGAGATAATAGATGAGAAAGAAATGCGTTGGCTAGAATTAAGCGAGTTACAGGAATAATAAGCATTTGCAGGCATAATAAAATTAACTACTTTTGCATCTTAAAATACAAAATCAATAATTTGTATTTCAATGTCGTTTAGTTAAGCTCATTGCTATAATTTAAAAAGGTCATTAGTCATTGGAAATTGGTCATTAAAGCCTGAACTAATGACCAATGACAAGTGACTAATGACCAGCTTTTTAAAGCACAACTCTTACCTAAACGATATTGATTTGTATTTAAAAAATATTAGCACAATAACCATAGCTACTTAAATATCAATTATTTAAGCGACTTAACAGATGAGAAATTATAAAATGAGTAAAAAAGCAATTGACCCAATTGGCAAATTAATGGACTTGCGATTTCGTTCGCATCCGTGGCATGGTATTGAAATTGGCGAAGAAAGCCCTAAAGTAGTTACCAGTTATATAGAAATGGTGCCCACTGATACTGTAAAATATGAAGTTGACAAAGCAAGTGGTTATTTAACTATTGATCGTCCACAAAAATATTCCAGTATTTTGCCCGCATTGTATGGATTTATTCCCCAGACGTATTGCGGAAAACAGGTTGCAAAAAAGAGTGGTGATATTTTAAAAAGACCAGAAATTATTGGCGATGGTGACCCGCTTGATATCTGTGTTTTAACTGAAAAAGAAATTACGCATGGCGATATTCTGGTACAATCGGTACCAATAGGAGGATTCAGAATGATTGATGGCAATGAGGCTGATGATAAAATAATTGCAGTTTTAAAAAATGACGCAGTATACAGTGGATACAAAGATATTACCGATTGCCCTGCACCAGTTATAAATAGATTAAAACACTATTTTTTAACTTACAAAGATATGCCAGGTGAAAAACGTGACTGCGAAATTACCCATATTTATGGAGCAAAAGAGGCACATGATATCATAGACAGGGCTGAAAAAGATTATAGAAATTTTGTGGAAAACCTCTTATTTTCATAAAAAAGCTACAACATAATAGCCTTATAATGAGGCTATTTGTTGTAATTCACCACTGCTTGTTTACACCATAAGCCAGTGAAAAAATAAACTACTGATAGGCTCAGGCCGGTAATCCAGGCAAGTGGAATTCCCCACCAAATGCCATTGGACCCAATTTTTTCAGATAAATACCAGGAAACAGGTATCCTGATTAACCACAAAACTAACAGCGTAATAAAAATTGTGAAGAGGCTATCTCCGACTCCTCAATAAACAGCATTTAAACTAAAATAGCAGCAAAAATAATAAGTAGTTAATAAATCATAAAAAAATAACTTTAAAAACCATACTCTCTTTGTAATTTTATACTTTTAAGGCCAAAAACTTTTAATAAGAATTTTATAACACTAAAAATAAAGTAACACCGAAAAAAATTATGAAAAGAATTCAACTGTTATATATAATTCTCCTGATTTCAGTAACTGCTTCTGCCCAGGGATATGAAATACCTGTTAAAATAAATAATTTAGCAGATTCTATAGTCTATTTTGGCTACCATTTTGGTAATGGTTATTTTATTAACGACAGCAGTCAGGTTGATAACAGTGGTCAAGTAGTATTTAAGGGTACTGAACCACTTCAGGGCGGTATCTATTTTTTATTACTGCCGGGAGGAAAATATTTTGATTTTTTGATAGATAAGGATCAAAATTTTAGTATTTCCTGCGACACAACTGATTTTTTAAATAGCGTAAGTTTTAAAAATTCTTTTCAGAATGAAAAGTTCTATAATTATCAGAAATATTTAAATACACAATATCAAACCATTAACGATTTAAAGGAAAAGCAAAAAAAATACCTGACCAAGCTGGACACATTAATGTTGATTGAAGAAGATATTCAGTTGATTTACAACAAAATATATTTACATAAGGAAGAAATTATCTCCGAACATCCTGATTCTTTAATCTCTATACTTATTAAGGCTGGTCTTCCAATAATACCTCCGCCATCACCAAGAGATACAAGTGGTAATGTAATTGACTCCATGTTTGAATATAAGTATGTTAAAGCGCATTTTTTTGACAATGTTAGCTTTAATGATGTTCGTTTTTTGAGAACTGCCATTTTGCAAAACAAAGTTTTGGAGTATCTGAATAAAATGTCTATGCCTCAGTATGACAGTATTATACATGATGTTGACGAAGTAATTGAAAGGGCCGCTGCCAATCCTGAAGTCTATAAATTTGTACTGAATACCCTGTTTCAATATTATAATAAGAGCAATATTATTAGTGATGAAAATATATTTGTACACATCGCTGAAAAATATTATTTAGGTGGAAAAGCCCCGTGGACAAAGGACGATTTTAATGTAAAACTAAAAGAAGATTTAGCCAGGCGAAAACCTAACCTGATAGGTGCAGTTGCAGCTAATTTTTTAATGAAAGACAACAAAGGTAAAGCTGTTAATTTACGGGATTTACAGAACCGACATGTAATATTATATTTTTATGATGTTGATTGCGAAATATGCACCATGGTGAGTCCAGAGCTTATGAATTTTTACAGGATCATTCGTGATAGGGGCGTTACAGTAATTGGAATATATACAGGCAAAGAAAAAGCAAAATGGCTTAAATATATCGAAGACAATAATTTAAGCTGGATAAATGTTTGGGACCCTGATGGAAAATCCGGATTCAGGGAGGCATATAATATTACAGGCACACCCCAGCTTTTTTTATTGGATGAAGATCAAAAAATAGTAGCTAAAAGAATCACGGTTGAACAATTAATGGGATATTTTAATTCAATAGATAACTAATAAACTGTATGGCTAAATTTAGCTACATAAGACTTTTTATAATTATTGGGGCATTAATAGCATGTAATTTACAGATTAAAGCACAAGCCTATAGAATAAAAGCTAAAATTAAGGGCGCCAATGAAATGGAAGCACAATTGGCTTATTATCAAGGTGATAAACCTGTTTTAGTCCAAAATGGAAAATTTGATAAAAACGCCCAGCTTACATTTGAAGGAAATGAAAAACTCCCAACCGGCATATATTTCATAGTTATAGGAAATCTTGGGTATTTTGATCTCTTAATCAGAGACGAGCAGCAATTTAGCCTGCAGAGTGATACCGCCGGGCTTATTAATGAGATGAAAGTTAAAGTTTCTGCTGATAACGAAATATTCTTCGACTATCAGAAAAAAGTGCTTAAACTTAAAACTTCAATTGCCGAAAACCAAAGCAATATCAAGTTATATAATGAACAAAGTGATTCGGTAAAACTCCTTAAAATTGAAAATGAAAAACTTGAGGATCACTTAAACACTTTGGTAGAAACAACTCAAAAAAAATACCCCGGGAGTTATCTGGCGAAAATCCTGCATGCAATGAGCATTTCAGATGTTGATAAATTCAATTTTGCAGATGAAGACTTGCTCAGAACTCCATTTTTTCATAACATGGTTCGGTTGTTTATAAAAAAAAATATTGAGAAAAATTCTGCCTTCATTAAAAGTCAAACGCGTCAACTGCTTGATTCAGTGAAAAGTACACAAGCTAATTTTGAGTATATAGCGACTTATTTGCTAAACTTTTATAGCACTTTTTACAAAACGGGAATCAATGATGTTTTCGTTTTTATAGCAGACCAATATTTTTTACCTGATAAAGCCAAATGGTTAAGTAAAGAAATTTTAAGCAAAATTAACGAAAGAAGAGATTTTATGGCGCAAAGTATGCCTGGTATGCCTGCTCAGGATTTAAAATTAGAAAGCACTACCGGAGAATATTTCTCTCTACTTCAGGTTGAATCACCGTTAACCTTTCTGTATTTCTGGTCGGCAGATTGCGGGCATTGTACCACATCTACAAATATATTAAAAGAGAACTACGAGGCACTGTCCCTTAAAAATGTGAGTATATTCGCAGTAAATATTGACAAAGACAAAGATAAATGGCTTAAAAAAATTGAAGAAACCGAAAGCCCCTGGCTCAATTGCTGGGATCCTGAAGAAGTTTCGGGATTTAGAGATAAATATTATGTTTACGGAACACCGCTACTCTATGTAATTGATGCCAATAAAAAAATCATTGCATTTAAAAACGGAGAAACTGAAATAGAATCACTTGTAAATCAAATAATTGAAAAGAAAGGCAAATAAATAAGCCTGAGCATTAGCTTTTTTAATAGTTGCTTGTTTAACGCCAAATAAAATGATAAAATAGTTATGATACATAAATTATTTTTCTTACTTATTAGTATACTCCTG
>JARGGF010000149.1 GCA_029210905.1 Bacteroidales bacterium
ATGTTAAATATCACCTGGGATATGACAATAAAGTAACTACTCAAAAAGGAAAAGAAGTAAAATTAAATATTGTGCCCAATCCATCTCATCTTGAAGCTTCAGATCCGGTGGTGGAAGGTATATCAAGAGCAAAAATAGATAGAAAATATAATGGTGATTATAATAAGCTCTGCCCGATTTTAATACATGGCGATGCTGCCATTGCGGGGCAAGGAGTTGTGTATGAAATCATTCAAATGTCTCAGCTCAAGGGTTACAAAACAGGAGGGACCATTCATTTTGTAATTAATAATCAAGTTGGGTTTACAACTAATTATCTTGATGCCAGGTCGAGCACTTATTGCACTGATATAGCTAAAGTTACTAAAGCACCTGTTTTTCATGTAAATGGAGATGATGTGGAGGCTTTGCTGCATACAGTTAAAATAGCTCTTGATTATAGACAGGAGTTTCATCATGATGTGTTTATTGATGTTTTATGCTATAGAAAATTCGGACACAATGAAGGTGATGAACCCAGATTTACGCAACCACTTCTTTATAAGGCTATTGCAAAACATCCCAACCCCCGGGATATCTATGCTAAACGATTAATTGATGAAGGGGTTTATACTTCTGAACAGATCAGCACTTTTCAAAAAGACTATAGTGAGACGCTTGAATCCAAGCTTAAGTTGGTACATGCCCAAATAAATATTAAACAGTTTTTAAGTGAAGATTGGAAAGATTATAAAAACCCTGATCTAAAGGATTTTTCTTTAGATGCAAATACTGGAGTGAGTAAGCAAAGGCTGATTAAATTTGCAGAAACGCTTAACCACCAGCCAGAGGGGAAAAATTTTATCAAAAAACTTTCGCGGATTACTGAAGAAAGAAAGAAATTATTATCAGAAAATAAAGTTGATTGGGCCCTTGGTGAGCTTTTAGCATACGCCTCACTGGTTGAAGAGGGTAAGCAGGTTCGTTTAAGCGGGCAGGACAGCGAACGTGGAACTTTTGCACACAGACATGCCGCTTTTTTTATTGAAGATACTGATGAAAAGTACACGCCTTTGAAACATATTTCGCCAAATCAGGCAGATTTTTATGTTTTCAACAGCCCGCTTAATGAATATGGGGTACTGGGTTTTGAATATGGTTATTCACTGGCTACCCCTCAAGGATTAACCATCTGGGAAGCCCAGTTTGGTGATTTTAACAATGTAGCCCAGGTGATTATAGATCAGTATATTAGCTCTGCTGAAGAAAAATGGGGGCTGTTAAATGGTTTGGTACTGTTGCTTCCACATGGATACGAAGGACAAGGCCCGGAACACTCAAGTGCAAGAATTGAAAGGTTTTTATTGCTTGCTGTAAATAATAATATGCAGGTAGTAAACTGCACTACACCTGCAAATTTCTTTCATGTGCTAAGGCGCCAGGTAATGCGTAATTTTAGGATTCCATTAATTGTTTTTACCCCTAAAAGTTTATTGCGTCACCCTGAGTGTATCTCTACGTTGGATGAATTACAAGATTCTCATTTCCAGAAGGTTATAGATGATGTTGAGGTAGATGTTGAGGACGTAAAACGTCTGGCTTTTTGTTCTGGTAAAATTTATTATGAGTTATTGGCCCGAAAGAGGGAGCTGAAGGCCAGGGATTTAGCTATTGTCCGAGTGGAAGAGTTGCATCCTTTTCCCAAACAAGAACTGTTGGAAATATTAAAAAAATATAAAAATGCAATACTAAAACTTTGGGTACAGGAAGAGCCTGAAAATATGGGACCCTGGAATTATATCAAGAATCAATTGCCTGAAGCTCAACTTGTTCCAATTGCCAGGATAGCCAGTGGTAGTCCGGCACACGGACTTTCGGGTCTGCATACGCTTGGTCAGCAGGAAATTATAGGAAAAGTTTTCAGAAAATGCAATTGTGAATTAAATAATGATTATTGTAATCTTGATTGCGTGGAAGGACGTTCCCGACAAGCAATTCTTAAGCAACATAAATATTTTGACAGCGATTTAAAATTTTCTATCTAGTGCCATGTCAATGAAAAGTGACGGGTTAACCCATCACTTATAGGTCTCATAATCTTTATTTTGTGATGTTTTCATCCATCATATTTTATTTGACACTACACTAATAATTGGCTTAAAAGCTATTTCATCTTATAACTTTTAACTTATAACTTTAAAACATATAACTCTTAACTTTTAAAACATTCCTATGATAATAGAAATAACAATTCCTTCTCCTGGCGAATCAATTAGTGAAGTAACCATGGCAAACTGGATGGTTGAAAATGGAAGCTTTGTTGAGAAAGACCAGGAAATTGCTGAGGTGGAATCTGACAAGGCAACTTTACCTTTAATTGCAAAAGAATCAGGTAAAATTGAGCTGTTGATTGAAGTGGGCGATACTGCAAAAGTTGGGGATGTTGCCTGCAAAATAGATACTAGTCAGCAGGGTGAAGCTAAAAAAACTAAACCTGTTGAAGTTAAGAAGGATGCTGCACAGGAAAAAACTGAAACAGAAAGAGTGGTTGAAAAACAACCAGAATCTGAAACGAAAAATGCTAATGATAGTCACTTGAAGATTAGTCCGTTAGCACAAAAACTAATGAGCGAAAATCAATTGTCTGTAGACGAATTGATCACTGGACTTAAGCGAATTGGAAAAGGAGAAGTTGAACAGGTGCTATCTTTAAAAGGCGGATTAAGCGCTCTTTCAAGTCCAGGTGCAGAAGTCAGCAGGGAAGTTGACCGGAAACAAATGACCTCACTTCGAAAAAAACTGAGCCAAAGGCTGGTAAGTGTAAAAAATGAAACAGCCATGTTAACAACCTTCAACGAAGTTGACATGAGCAAAGTAATGGAGCTGCGTTCTAAATATCAGAAACAATTTATTGAAAAACACGGAGTTAAATTAGGATTTATGTCCTTTTTTACAAAAGCTGCCGCTGTTGCACTTAAACTTTTCCCAAATGTAAATTCAATGATTGACGGTGATGATATCGTAAACTTTAATTATGCCGATATTGGGATTGCTGTGCAAACCGATAAAGGTCTTATGGTGCCGGTTTTAAGAAATGTTGAAGCCCTGGGACTGGCTCAAATTGAAAACCAGATAGGAGAATTAGCTGCAAAGGCGCGTAAATTCCGCATCTCAATTGATGAAATGAGTGGTGGTACCTTCACTATAACCAATGGAGGTATTTTCGGGTCAATGCTGTCTACACCAATTAATAACCCTCCGCAAGCCGGAATTCTTGGAATGCATAACATCGTCGAAAGGCCGGTTGCTATTAATGGTAAAGTAGAAATCAGGCCAATTATGTATGTCGCTTTATCTTACGATCATAGGGTTATTGACGGACGCGATTCAGTTGGATTTCTGAAAACCATTAAGGAGTTGATTGAGAATCCTGTAAAACTTTTATCGGCTGGGCAGGAGCCTGAAATGTTGTTGTTGGAAATTTAATATGGTTGAAAATAAAGCTGGTAATCAGGATATCATTAACGATTAATTTTATACCGTTGCCTGCACAATTGTGATTAGCCACCTTTACACAAATTTATTTTCGTGTAAAGGTGGTTATTTGTTTTTGAAAACATCCTAACTGTTTTAAAAATAAAGGCATTACAAACCTTTTCTTTGCCTTTAATAGAATGTTTTTTTCTTCATTTACATTAACAAAACTTGAATGCTTTAATCTATGGTTTTCTAATTCGCACCACTTTAACTTAAATCCAGTAAAACCTACAAAAAAAAATCCGCGTCATAATATTGATTTAGTATGCTTGTCAGAGGATATCAAGAATATCAATAAGATTTTTTGCTAAGCCAACTTGCTAATATTAAGCATTATAACTAAATAATTAATTTTTTCTTGAATTTGTAATAGGGTATTTTCACCTTAATCCATCTTAGGTATAGAAACAAAAAAATCAAGGTACCTAAAGAAAATAATTTAAAAACAATTTAATAACAAATGATATGAAAACAACGATATTAAAAAAGGCAGGACTGGCTATTTTGGGGATGCTGGTTCTTTTTTCTCAGCTTTCTACAGCTCAGGAAGATTATTACACCATAAAAGGAAAGGTAAAAGACAAAGAATCGAAAAAGGAAGTTATTTTTGGAAGCGTTTCTATAGCAGGCACACATATTGGTACGGTAACCAATGGCGATGGCGAGTTTGCCATAAAAATTAAAAAATCAATGAATAATGGTGAACTGGAATTTTCACACATTGGCTATAACAGCACCAAAGTGGCTATAATTGATTTAAAACCGGAGGACAATTTGATTTACCTGGTACCATCCAGCGTAAATGTTAATGAAGTTACGGTGAGGCCCGAAGATGCCCGAAAACTAATCAGCATGGCCATTAGTAAAATACCTGAAAACTATAGTATTACAGCACTTAATTCAACAGGTTTCTACCGTGAGGCTATTAAAAAACGCAGAGATTATTTGTCAATTTCCGAAGCACTTGTTGATATTTACAAAGGAGGTTACACCAGGGATATCGACGACGATAAAGTAAAGATTTATAAAGGCAGGAAAAGTTCTAATGTGAAACGTGCTGATACATTGGCTGTTAAGCTGCAAGGTGGCCCATACATCTCTCTCTTATTTGATGTAGTTAAAAATCCATATGTACTCATCTCTGATGATGTGATTTATCAATACGATTTTGCCATCACTGATATTAAAACTGTTGATAATAAGCTCATGTACGAGGTTTCATTCACACCGCGCGTCACAGATCCTGAATATCCGCTATATACTGGAAAATATTTTATAGATGTAAAATCATTGGCTATTGCTTCAGCGGAATTCAGTATGGATTTATCAGACCCTGAAAAGGCTGCCAGGATGTTTGTTAAGAGAAAGCCATCAGGACTTAAACTTACACCAACCAGCACAAATTATATTGTAACGTATAAAGAAATTAATGGTAAATATTATTTCAACTATTCCAGGAGCGAGGTAGATTTTAAATGCAACTGGGCAAAGCGTTTATTTAATACAAATTATACCATAATGTCAGAATTGGCAATTACAGACTGGAATATGGCTACACTCGACAAATTTAAAATGAGAGAATCACTTAAAAAGAACTCTGTTTTTGAAGAAGAAGTAACTGCTTTTACCGACGATAATTTTTGGGGCGAATTCAACACAATAGAACCTGACCAATCAATTGAGTCAGCAATCAAAAAATACGGAAGAAAACTAAAAAGAGAAAAAAATTAAAGGTTAACAAATAGTTTTGAGTAATTAATTGAGTTTTTTATATTGCTATCTCACAATTTCAGCTTATTTACTACGAAATTTTTGAGATAGCAATTTTCAGATTAATTTCGCATCATATTTTTAAAAAAGATACAAAGCAAAACACAATATGAACCTGATATTAAGAAGAATACAAAAGGGGGATTTAAAAGCGTTTGAAAGCCTTTTTAAAGAATTGTATTCACCATTGTGTTTATATGCTAATAAATATCTTCAGGATAAAGATAAAGCAGAAGAAACAGTTCAGGATATTTTTTACGGGATATGGAAAAACAGGGAAAAATTAGACATCAGGGTATCCTTTAAATCATATCTGTATAAAGCCGTTCAGAACAATTGTTTACAGCAGATTCAGCACCATTTAGTAGAAGACAAGTACAAACAATATGTTAAAAGCGAAGTGGCTCATTTCCATTCTGATCCGGCAAAAGAAATGGAACTTCAGGAAATGAACGAGGTGATTGAGCAAACCCTTGATTCGCTGCCAGAAAGATGTAAGGAAATTTTTAGCATGAGTAGGTTTGAGGGGCTAAAGTATCGCGAAATAGCCGAGAAATTGGAAATTTCAACAAAAACAGTGGAAGCAAATATGGGGAAGGCCCTCCAGGCTTTCAGACAGAACTTAAAACAATATGTCGGTGTAAATAGCTGATATTAAGCAGTTTGATTCTGTTTTAAACAGTAATTTATACGAAGAAGGATCACAATTATTCAATAGGAAAGAAACGCTACAAATTAGTACAAATGGTATTTGAAGAAATAAATAAAAAAGATTGGGAAGCGATAGCCACCTATTTATCAGGTGAAATGAATCAGCAGGAAGCTGTTGATTTCGAGAAACGTGTCGCAGCATCAAAAGAAAATGAAGCCTATTTTAAACAAGTGAAAACTGATTGGGAAATCATGGAGAATTTAAAACAAAAAAATACATTTGATACTAATAAGGCCTGGGGAAACCTGTATAATAAAATGGAGCAGGATGGCCTGTTAGATACAAAATCTTCAATCAACAAATTTAAGTTAAGCAGACTGGCTGAAATTGCAGCTATTTTTGTCGTTGGCATCTTGTTGACCACATTACTTTATTATATTGTTTCAGATACAACTAAAAAAAACTGGCAGGTTGCTGATACTTATGAAAGCCCGGAAATTAGGACAATCAAGTTGTCAGATGGCTCAGTGGTTTATTTAAATGCGGAATCTAAACTCTATTTTCCTGAAGCGTTTGAAGGAGATGTCCGTATTGTTGAATTCGAAGGTGATGGTTTTTTCGAAATTTCAAAAAATCCAAATAAACCATTCATAATTAAAGCAAAAAATGCCGAGATCAGAGTTTTAGGAACTTCCTTTAATGTGAATACAAAAGCCGGTAATGATAGGGTAGAAGTATTGGTTGAAACTGGCAAAGTACAATTAACTGCCACAAAGAACAAATCAATACATAAAGTATTGGAACCTGGATTTATTGGTACTTTGGATAACAATAATATAAAAAAAGAAATAAATACCGATATTAATTACATGGCCTGGAAAACAAGAACATTTAATTTTGAAGGAGTGCCACTAAAAAAAGCTGTTGAAGCATTGAATAGGGCTTATAATGTGAATATTGTCTGTAATGACGATAGAATCAATAATATAAAATTGGTTTCGCCATTCCAAAATAAACCACTGGATACGGTTATACAGGTATTGTGTGAATTAGAGCATTTAAAATTTGAAAAGCAAGGAAATAATATTGTACTTATGCCAAAATAAATTATCTTAACAACTTTAATAGCTCAAATTGTGAAGGTGGGATGGGAGAGTGACTAAAATATAAATTGAATGCATCATAATTTTCAATTATTTTCAAAAATACAATGTTTATTATATGGCATTGTATTTTTTTTCTCTGTGTCGCAGTGCGTTATTGCACAAGAGTCCCTGCTGGATAAGAAAATAACTGTAAATTTCAGGAAAATACCACTTCATAAAGCTTTTAAACACATCGAAAAACAACTTTCATGCTTTTTTACTTATGAAAGTGCCACTGTTGATAATCAGAAAAAGATTTCTCTTTCATTTAAAAACATTTCACTTGAAGATGCCTTAGACAGGATGTTAAATGATTCGAGTCTCAGCTATAAAGTAGTTGATAATCACGTAGTTATTAGAAAAAAATACCTCCCGGCAAACAAAGAACGATTTACTGATTCCATTCCCGAAATAATAACCCTGAGAGGTAAAATAGTTGATGAAATTGATAACCAGCTACTTCCTTTTTCGTCAATAAGTCTGGAAGGTTATACTACTGGCGTAATTGCAAATGCACAGGGTGAGTTTGTGTTTAAGTTACGTAAAAAATATCACGACCAAAAAGTATGTCTTGCACATCTTGGGTATAAAAACCTCTGTCTTTCGGTGGAAGACATGATGGATACCAATCAAACATATAAACTGGAGCGTACATTTATATCTATACAAGAGGTCATTATTCGCAAAACTGATGCTCGTGAACTGATAAAAGCTGCAATAAAAAAAATTGACGAAAATTACAGTACCAAACCGGTTTATCTTACAGGTTTTTACAGAGAATCTATCAAGCGCCGCGACAGTTATATGTTTTTTTCTGAAGCCGTAGTAAAAATTTACAAATCAGCCTATACAAACCTTTATGAGGACGAAATGGTTAAAGTGTTAAAGGCCAGAAAGATGGAAAATGTTACTGCCCAGGATACTTTTGCAGTTAAATTAAAATCGGGTCTGTCCGCTGCTCTGGAATTAGATCTGGTTAAAAACCCTCTTGATTTTTTAAAAGAAGAAAATTTTGGGAACTATGACTATAATATGGCCGATATCATTACCTATAATGACAGAAATGTTTACTTGATAGAATTCCTGCAAAAAGAAGATGTCAAAGAAGCATTGTATATGGGGAAAATTTATATT
>JARGGF010000014.1 GCA_029210905.1 Bacteroidales bacterium
AGTAAATGTAAGCGTTCCACCTCACCCATTCGGTGGAACACAACATTTTCTAAATCGGTCCGCCTGCTGGCGGATAAATAAAGCACTCGTTCGCCGTGCTCCAACCGCTTAACTTAGGTATTATCTGTTTTCATATTGATCTTTATAATAATTCTGATAAGCCCCTGATACAATGAGGTTAAGCCAATCTTCATTATCAAGATACCAATCAACAGTACTTTCAAGACCTTGTTTGAAATCCAGAGAAGGTTTCCATCCGAGTTTTTGATTAATTTTTGTAAAATCAATGGCATATCGCATGTCATGCCCAGCCCTGTCTGTCACAAAAGTAATTAACTTTTCTGATGCCCCTTTTTCTCTGTTTAATCTTTCATCCATTATAGAACACAATGTTCGTATCAAATCAAGGTTTGTCCATTCATTATCGCCTCCAATATTGTATGTTTCCCCTGCCTTTCCTTGATGAAACAATAAATCAATAGCTTTAGCATGGTCTATAACAAATAGCCAATCGCGTATATTATCACCCTTGCCGTAAACAGGGATGTTTTTATTATTCTTTATGTTATTAATAGCTAAAGGTATAAGTTTCTCAGGAAACTGATTGGGACCATAATTATTTGAACAATTTGAAATGATTGCAGGTAGTTTATAGGTGTGAAAATAAGCCCTAACCAAATGATCAGAAGATGCTTTTGATGCAGAATAAGGGCTGCGGGGATCATACGGTGTGGTTTCAACAAAATATCCTTCTTTTCCAAGTGATCCAAATACCTCATCAGTTGAAATATGATAAAACATCTTATTCTCAAAATCTCCATTCCATGATAACTTTGCCACATTTAATAAATTTGCAGTGCCTATCACATTTGTTTGAACAAATTCAAGCGGATTTGTAATTGATCTGTCAACATGCGATTCTGCCGCCAAATGGATAACTCCATCAAACTTATATTTAGAAAACAAGGTTTTTAAAAGTTCTGTATCCAGAATATCTCCTTTTACAAACTCGTAATTCTTTGCGTCCTCGATATCTTTTAAATTTTGCAAATTTCCTGCATAAGTAAGTTTGTCAAGATTAATGATCTGATAATGAGGGTATTTATTTACAAATAATCTAACTACATGAGAGCCAATAAAACCAGCTCCTCCGGTTATTAATATCGTTTTTTCCATCTTAAAATTTATCTTATCTATTTGTATAAATGTATTAAATTTTGAATATCGAAACATAACCCGAAAAGTTGCCTCCTGTGATTGCTTCGCTAATCAGTTCGTGGTTTATGAATAGAAAAATCCATTAACATTACGGGTTAAAAAGTACGATAATTTAGACAAAGATGGGGACTTTTAACTAAATAATTACAGACTTTTGCAAATAATTTTATACCAGCCTGCCATGTTAAAAGCAAAAATCAAAATAAACTATCAATTTTATACCTTTAAATGTATTGCATTAAAAAAATCTCAGTCGCCCTTTTCATTAATTTTTTACTGATATTTGTGCCTAAGGAGTACAATCAAAAAAAATAATTAAGTAATATTGATATTAACCAATATTCTATTTAATAGACAAATTGCCTGATTCACTTAAATACAAAATTCTTTTCACATTCTGCTTAAGTCTTTTATTTAAGGGATTGTTTGCCCAGAATTTGCCAAATTCATTCCGGAGTAAAATAATTGAGATACCAACAGATACAATAAAAATAGATAGTTTGAGTCTGGTTCCGGGTTCACTTACTTTATTTGATAATTCAGGAAAAGCACTTGAAACAACTGATTATTCAGTCGATTACGGACATTCCTTGCTCATATTAAATAACGATAGCGATGTTATTCAATATACTTCATTAAAAATACAATATCGTGTATTGCCATTGGATTTTTCAAAGAGCTTCCAAAACAAAGATACTTCGCTGATAATCAGCAATTACAATCCTTTTAGAATCAATGATAATTATATAGTAAAACAAGAAAATCCATTTTTTGCAGATGATAAACTTGATAAAAACGGTAGCATTTCCCGTGGTTTTGTATTTGGAAACCAACGCGATTTGGGAACCTTATCAAACCTTAACCTACAGCTTTCAGGAAAACTTAATGATGAGGTTTCTATACTGGCTGCCATTTCGGATAATAATTTACCCATTCAGCCAGATGGTAATACGCAAAAAATTCAGGAATTTGACAAGGTTTACGTGCAATTATATACCGATAAATCAGGTATAAAACTCGGTGATATTGAACTAGATAAGCCTAATGGATATTATTTAAATCTTAAGAAACAAACCCGCGGTTTAAATCTATATTCTGATTTTGATATTGGCAAAACAAAACCATTAAAATTGAGTTCGGAATTGAGTGCAGGACTAGCTAAGGGAAAATATAACCGGGTAAAAATTGACGGTATTGAAGGCAATCAGGGGCCTTATCGCCTTTTGGGGAGCAATAACGAAACTTACATTATTGTACTCTCCGGATCGGAAAAAGTATATATTAATGGTCAATTGCTTACCCGGGGAGAAAAATTTGATTATGTGATCGATTACAATTCAGCTGAGATGATATTTACTGCTAATCAACCAATTACAAAAGATTCGAGGATAATTATTGAATATGAATATGCCCAGCAATTTTATCCAAGGATGCAATTTTTGCAGAGCATTCATCTAAAAGGGGAAAAATCAGATTTTTGGTTTAATTTTTATCTTGAACAAGATAACAAAAACGATCCGCTTTCAGAAAATTACAACGACGAAACAAAAAGTTTAATGGCATCAGTGGGTGATAGTATTCAATGGGCAGTGGCACCAAATGTTAGGCAGGTTGATTTTCAAAACGACCGGGTACTCTACCAACTTAAAGATACTTTACTTAATGGCCAGTTTTTCGACAGCATCTATGTATATTCCTCCAATCCTGTTTTGGCAAGTTATCAGTTGGGCTTTTCGTATGTAGGTGAAAATAAGGGAAATTACCTACCTATACTGAGCAACGCCAATGGAAAGGTATATGAATGGGTAGCTCCTGAAAATGGAATACCACAAGGTGCTTATGAACCTGTAAGTTTGTACATTACGCCCAAAAAAAATATGATGGCCAGCCTGGGTGGCAATTTTAAGACAAATGCTAATGGCGAAGCAGGTTTTGAGGTTGCGGTTTCTAATTTGGATGTAAACACTTATTCGCCAAATAACGGGAGTGATGATATTGGTTATGCCCTGAAATTCAATATCATGCAAGCACTGTTAAAAGCAGATACCAATGTTGTGCAATTAAAAGTTTTTGCCAATTATCAAATGGCTGATACTAAATTCAGGCCGGTTGAGAATTATTATGATGTAGAGTTTGAGCGCGATTGGAACCTTCCCAAGCAGACCGATTCGTGGGAAGAGCAACTTGCCGGGGCAGGTTTTGCGTTTTCAAAACAAAACCTGGGTTTTGTAGGTGCCCAGGCCAATTACATGCTAAGGCAAAATAGTTATGAAGGCCAAAAGGCTTTTTTAAATTCTGATTTGCGATTGAAAGGATTTAAGTTATTGAGTTCAATTAGTTTTTTAAAAAGTAAAGATGTTGTATACCAGACTGATTATCTGAAACATAAGTTTATTTTTTCTAAACATTTTAAACATTTTACGGTTGGGGTTTCTGAAGAAACGGAAGACAATCAATGGCAACTTCAGCGAGTGGACAGTATTTTATCACCAAGCTTTAAATTTACTGAATATGCTGTTTTTGCAAATGAGCCAGACTCATCCATCAACAAATATTTTTTAAGCTACCGTTACAGGGAGGATTATTTGCCATTAAATAATTCTTTGCAAAAAAGCAATACTGCCAAAACCTTACAGACTGGGATCCATTTACTTAAAAACCGTAATTTTATCTGGAAAACATTAGTAACGTATCGAGAAGTTGCTTTTATTGATTCAGCAGATTTTTCAAGGAAAAACGACGATTATCTTTCGGGAAGACAAGAGATTAATTTTCGCTTATTTAATGGAAGCCTTCAATTATCTGCTTTTTATGAAACCGGTTCGGGTCTTGAAATTCGAAAACAATACCAATATATAGAGGTACAAAAAGGACAGGGACAATTTACCTGGATTGATTACAATCAAAACAATATCAAAGAGGTAGACGAGTTTGAGCTGGCAAAGTTTCCAGACGAGGCTGACCATATCCGGGTTTTTATCCCATCAAATGAGTATTTAAGGGCGTATACCACACAAATGAGTAATACGTTGATGCTTCAACCTTCAAGGATTTGGAATAAATCTCTTGGGCTGAGGGGATTTTTGGCTTTGTTTTCGGATCAGTTTGCTTATCGTATCATGCAAAAATCAAATGAGCCAAATTATGTCCCCGGTTTAAGCAATAATAAGGATTTAATAAGCAAAAGTTTATTGATCCGAAATAATTTCTCTTTTAAAAGTAAAAACCGCAAGTGGCAACTCGATTATCTCTTCGAAAATACAGACACCAAAAGTCTTTTAATTAGCGGGGTAGATACCCGAATAAACAAAAATCATTCGTTAAAATTACGATGGAAAATTTTAAATAATCTTACTATTTTTAACATCGGATTGCTTGGAAAACAGGATTTTGATTCTGAATATTTTAGTTGGAAAAACTACCAGTTAAAAATACAATCAGATGAATTAAGTTTTCAAATTCAGCCTAACGAAGCCTTCTATACTACGCTATCATACAAATATGCGAACAAAATTAATATGATCAGCGTAGAAAATGCAGACTGGAATGAGGTAAAACTAATTGCTAATCAGGGATTTGGTGCTAAAATCAACCTCCAGGCAGATTTTAGTTTTGTGCAAACACGCTTTAATGGCGAAACTAATTCATCTATAGCTTATGAGATGCTTGACGGCCTTCAGAATGGACAAAACCTAATTTGGTCCCTCAGTTACCACCAGAAATTATCTAAAATATTTCAATTAAGCATTGGATACAGTGGACGTTCGTCTGAAAAAAGCCCTGTAATCCATAATGGTAATGTGCAGTTGAGGGCTAATTTTTAAAAGAATAGAACACGGATTATCAGGATGGTACGGATTTTACGGATTAATATAGTTGAGATCATTTTGCAAAGCTTACACTGTTAGCCTTTTTTAAATAACAAAATCGTAATTGTCTAAAATAGAGAATATTGAGCAATTATAATAAAACATTAAAATGAAGAAATGATAATTTTGGTGGATTTTTGTGAATTAGTAATTTGGTGGCAAATTTCCTTTTATCACCAAGGTACAAAAACTCAAAATTGCACAAAACAAAAACCAACAATCCCACAACATACAGATTGCCTATCTTATACGCATGTTTTTTGTAGGTGCGAAACTTTAGTTAATTACTAATAAACATGTACTAAAAACTATACCGTATCCATAAAAGTCTGTTCCACTTTATTAAACAACAAGATACCAATGGCTAAAATAACAATAGTAAATACCAGACTGTAAAGCAAATGCATCCAGTTAAGTGTTCCTGATCCTAATAAGGCATACCTGAAAGTCTCGATAATAGGCGTTAATGGATTAGCCAGGACATAAATCTGGTATTTTTGGGGAATTACTGATAAGGGGTAAATAATTGGGGTAGCATACATCCAAAGCTGCACACCAAATGATACCAAATTAGTCAGGTCTCTATATTTTGTTGTTAATGAAGATATTATGATTCCGAAACCTAAACCAAGTGCAGCCATTAAAAGCACCAGGAAAGGCAACAATAATACATAAATATTGGGTTGAAAATTTGCTCCTATAATTCCGTAATAAATCATAAAAGCACCCAGTAAAAGTAACTGAATAAAGAACTGTACCAGGTTGGAAATCACAATAGAGATGGGGAGCGTTAACCTGGGGAAATACACTTTCCCAAAAATTCCTGCATTAGCAACAAAAGTATTCGAAGTGGTAGTAAGGCAGGTTGAAAAATAAGTCCATCCAACAATTCCTGAAAGATAAAAAAGCATTTGTGGTAAACCATCGGTAGATATTTTGGCGATATTTCCAAAAACAATGGTGTACATAATGGTAGTAAAAATGGGCTGGATCAAAAACCACAATGGTCCAAGTACAGTCTGCTTATATTTTGCCACAAAATCCCGGCGCACAAAAAGGGCAATTAAATCGCGGTAACGCCAAATGTCTTTAAAATCAATATCAAAAAGATGACGTTTAGGCTTGATAACCAATGACCACTCATCGTTTTTGTGTATATTTTGTTCGTTCTGCATGTAAATTTAGGCTAAAACTGGTTTTAAGCCCCAATATTAAGTAAAAATCTGTATTTTTAGGCGTTTTGAATAAAAAAATTAGATAAATAAGGTTCGTTGACAGAAGACGGAAGACAGAAGACCGAAGAAAAGACAAGCGTAATAAAAATTAAATACTTATGAAATTCAAATTTGAAAAATTCATTATCTGGCAAAAAACCATGGATTTTGGAGAAGATATTAATGATTTATCTGAAAAATTTCCGCCTAAAGAGAAGTATAATCTTACGGATCAGATTCGAAGAGCAGTAGATTCTATTGCACTAAATATTTCTGAAGGAGCTATTGGTCAATCTGTTCCGGAAAGCAGAAAATTTATTGGGTATGCAATTCGATCATTGGCCGAAACAGTTACCTGCTTGTACAAAGCAAAAAGGCGTTCCTACATTTCTGAAATAGAATTCACAGACAACTATGAGTTTGCTTTTAATCTAATGAATATGACAGTTGCCTTTCGCGACAAAATGAAATGAAAATCAATTAGGACTCCAAACTTCGGTCTTCGGTCTCCTGACTTCGGTCAAAGAATTAACCAAGACGAAGTTAAATTTAATGTTACTTTTTATAATAATATTTCAATTCTTCAATGAAAACCATCCTAATAATATATCCTCACTGGCCACCATCGAATCTGGCGGGGGTGCACCGTGCCCGATTAATTGCCAATTTTTTGCCTGAATTGGGCTGGCTCCCTGTAGTTTTGACAGTTCACCCCGATTATTATGAGGAGCAACCAGACTGGGACATGCTAAAAACCGTTTCTGAACAAATTGAAGTTCAACATGTTAATGCAAAAAAAATTCGAAAACCACGAATCATTGGTGATATAGGTCTGCGAGCCTTTTCTTCATTAAAAAAAGCGGCACTCGGGCTTATAAAAACAAGGCGCATTGATTTTATCTGGATTCCGATACCTTCCTTTTATTTAGCGGTTTTAGGCCGGATTCTTTACAACCAAACCAAAATACCTTATGGCATTGATTACATTGACCCATGGGTTCGTGATATCAGTAACCGAAAAAATTTTCGCGCCATCTTAAGTAACTTAACCGCCAGAATATTAGAACCTTATGCTGTAAAAAAAGCAACTCTAATTTCGGGGGTTTCTTCTCCATATTACCAGCCGGTATTAGACAGGAATTTTAAAAACAAACTACCTAAGCATGTAGGAATGCCTTATGGTTTTGACCCGAACGATCATCAGATTAAAATAGAAAGTTTAATATATCCATGGAATGGTGATCCTGAATGTATTCCTTATATCTATGCAGGAGCTTTTTTGCCCAAATCGGATTTATTTATTGAATTATTATTTAAGGCAATTAATAAATTAAAAGAAGAAAATAAATGGAACGATAAAATTAAACTCTATTTTATTGGAACCGGCAACTATAGTCATAAATCGATTACCCAATTTGCCTTGGAAAATAAAGTAAATGAACAGGTTATAGAAATAAGGGACAGGTTTCCGTTTTTGCATGTGTTGAATTTCCTTTCAGCGGCTAAAGGTGTATTATTGATTGGCAGCACTGAAAAACATTATACTGCTTCAAAAACCTACCAGAGTCTTTTAAGTGGTCGCCCTGTTTTTAGCATATTACATTCAGAAAGCACTGCTGTTGATGTTTTTAGAGATTGTAAGGCAGTAAATTATTTGTGCGAATACGTTGAAAATGAAACCAAGGAGCTATTGCTGAAAAAGATAAAGCAAACCTTTTTGGATTTTATTGAAGAAAATAAGTTGTATCAACCTGACTTGAAGCAACTTGAAAAGTATTCGGCAAAAAAATCTGCAGAGGTGCTGGTGAAAGGGATTGATAAAGTTATTTAGCAGATTATTGCTGGCAACCTTCAAATGAAATAAAAAGGTTAATTTTGAAACATTTATGTAAGATTAAAATCATAAACCATCTTAATTATCATAAAAGGTCAGTGTACCATAAATGAAAAAACTTGCCATCATATCCACCCACCCCATTCAATACAATGCCCCGGCATTCAGAATGTTAGCCCAAAGAAGCCACATTAAAATTAAAGTATTTTATACCTGGGAAAATTCAAAAAATGGCGTTTTTGATAAAAAGTTCAATAAAAAAATTAAATGGGACATTCCACTTCTGGAAGGCTATGAATATCAGTTCATTAAAAATATATCATCAGATCAGGGAACGCATCACCGAAAAGGAATTATAAACCCGACATTAAATGCTGAAATAGAAGCTTGGGGTGCCAATGCAGTGTTGGTTTATGGTTGGAATTTCGAAAGCCATTTTAAAGCCATGCGTTATTTTAAGGGTAAAATTCCGGTTTTATTTCGTGGCGATTCCACACTTATGGATGAAAAACCAGGATTTAAAACCATTTTGCGCAGAATTGCTCTTAAATTTGTATATCGCTATATTGATTATGCCTTATATGTTGGCACGCATAACAAGAACTATTATCTGAAGCATGGAATTAATGAAAAACAATTAATTTATGCACCACATACTGTTGATAATGAGCGATTTTATGATTCCGCAGGGCTGTTTGAGACAAAAGCAACATCCTGGAAAAAAGAATTAAAAATTAATGAAAATGACCTGGTTTTTCTCTTTGCCGGGAAATTTGAAAATAAAAAAGACCCATTATTGTTGATTCAGGCTGCGAAAAATCTAAATAATGCCAACTATAAGTTTATTTTTGCCGGGGATGGTGAATTAAAATCAGAAATGCTGGAATCCGCTAAAAATTTTTCCAATATTCTTTTTCTCCCCTTCCAAAATCAATCGCAAATGCCTGTTTTATACCGACTTGCGGATGTTTTTGTATTGCCATCAAAAGGGCCAAACGAAACATGGGGCCTGGCTATTAATGAAGCGATGGCTTGCGGAAGGGCAATTTTAGGTTCAACCAAAGTGGGTGGTAACATTGATTTAGTGGAAAATGGTAAAAATGGTTATATTTTTGAGGCAGGAAACCTGGAAGATTTTATTGAGAACGCAAGTAACTTTACAAAGAAAAATGTGGAAAGTTTCGGAAATAAATCCTTAAAAATAGTTGAAAATCATAGCTTTATTAAATTTTGTAGTGCTCTTGAAAAGCTAATTACGGAAACAATGTAATGGGTGAATCAGTAAAAATAGCAGCACCAATTTCAGCATTGGCTTTAATTCTGACCATTTCATTGGGTTCAATGCCATTTTATTCTGCCATAGGGATAGCGCTATTTGTTTTTTTTAGTCTTAAATTTTTCTTAGAGGTAGGTAAAACCATCGAAATAAGGGATTTAATAATTACCATTGCCCTATTGCAATGGATTATTGGCCCTTTGTTAAAATATCACCTATCACCTAAAGATATTTTCTATTTTATGGCAGTTCCTGAAGATGTATATATTTCTTTTGCGCTGCCAGCAAGTTTGTTTTTCATCATTGGGCTCTACTTTCCTGGTTTATACAAAAGAATGAATTCAGAATATCATATTCAAAAAATATATGAATTGTTAAAAAAATACCCAAATATTGATTTAATTTTGGTTGGATTTGGTGTAATTGCTGGAATTGCAGAGGATTTTGCACCTGTGAGTATAAAGTTTTTTTTATACCTGCTTGGAGGTGCGCGTTTTATAGGACTGTTCTTTTTGGTTTTGAACAACAGAAGGTTTAAATGGCAAATTTTTGGGGCAGTTCTGTTTTGGTTGTTTATTGAAACAGTGCGCGATGCAATTTTTCATGAATTACTATTATGGTTAATTTTCCTTTTTTTAATTCTTGCATTTTTATACCGTTTCAGGACCAAACAAAAGTTAATGTTTTTAATCCCTTTCCTGGTTCTGGCAGTATTAATTCAATCCATAAAATTCTATTTCAGGGCAGAATTGGGTCAATATGCCGATTCTTTTGGGCGGGCAGAATTGTTTACCCAAATGGTTACCGAAGAATTAAAAACAGGAAACAAAGTATTTACTTATAATAATTATGATGCCGCTATTGATAGGATTAATCAAGGCTGGATAGTTGCGCGGATAATGCGATATACTCCTTATTATGAACCATTTGCTGAAGGAGAAACTATAATTTCAGGCATTGAGGCAAGTTTGTTGCCCCGGTTCCTAAATCCTGACAAAGCAAAAGCAGGTGGCCGCGATAATTTTGAACGTTTTACAGGCAAAAAACTAAGTGATAACACCTCCATGGGTTTAAGTCCTTTGGGGGAAGCGTATGCCAATTTTGGTGTTGAAGGAGGCATTTTCTTTATGTTTATGCTGGGTTTGTTCTATAATTTCTACATGCTTATCATTCTCAGGTTATCAAATAAATATCCATCACTGGTTTTATGGATACCGCTTCTTTTTTTACAGGTAGTAAAGGCTGAAACAGATTTTGTGGTAGTGTTAAATCACCTGGTAAAGGCATCAATTGTGGTTGCAATGATTATTTTCGCCATTCGTAGATTTGGCATGATCAGGATTTAAGCAAAAATGATAATGAATTGTATAATAATATTGAGGATTAGTAAATCACTATTTTTTAGTTAAGGAAGTAAAAATTAATGTACGTTTATTGGTATCCGCCGGATCGCAAAGGAGTAGTCTTTTTATTTAGAGATTACTTCGTCGTTCCTCCTCGTAATGACGAAAAAATTGTTAAACGACATTGATTGTTAAATTTTAAAAATATATTTCAAAATATGCGCATCACCTTTTTTTTTAGACAAACATCACCAGTTTATCACAGCATTGAGAAATTATTTCAGACAATCATTAGTAATATTTCTGATTTTGAGACAATTAGCCAATTTTCAACCCACCCAAGCAAAGGATTCATTAATAGAATTAAAATAGGTATTGAAGCCCGAAATAGACAATCTGCAATTAATCACATTACCGGCGACATTCACTTTATTTCCCTTTTTTTGAAAAAAAGCCACACAATTCTTACCATTCATGATGTTGGGATATTAAATGAGGGCAATTTTTTAAAGCGTTTCATCATTAAAAAATTTTGGTTCGATTGGCCAATACGTCGCGTTACGTACCTTACAGTTATTTCGGAATTTACCAGGCGCGAATTGATGAGGGCATGTAAGATACCTCCTGAGAAAATATTTGTGATAAACAATTGCATTGCGGAAAACTACCAATATTTCCCAAAAGAAATTATAACAGAAACACCTGCCATTCTTCATATTGGCACCAAGAGCAACAAAAACCTTACAAGATTGATAAACGCAATTGAAAACATTAATTGTAAATTACTGATAGTAGGCAAGTTAAACACTGAACAATTGTCTTTGTTAGAAAATAAAAACATAGTATATGAAAATTATGTAAACCTTTCTCAGCCTGAATTACTTGCTTTATATGTAAAAAGTGACATACTTGCCTACGTTTCCACTTACGAAGGATTTGGAATGCCGGTAGTAGAAGCAAATGCAGTTGGCAGACCCGTGTTAAGTTCCAATATTGAACCCATAAAAAGTGTTGCGTCCGATGCGGCCCTTTTAGTTGACCCATTCAACGAAAATGAAATCAGGGAAGGGATAAAAAGAATTATCACCGATAATGTTTTACGTAACCAGCTGATTAAAAATGGCCTGGAAAATGCTAAAAAATATAGGGCAAAGAAAGTGGCTAACCAGTATATGGAGGTTTATAAATTGTTATTGAATAAAAAAAATGAAAAAAATCCTCATCTTTATTGATTGGTACTTACCTGGCTACCGTGCTGGTGGGCCTATACGTTCAGTGGCCAACATGGTGTCGCATTTGTCAGATAGATACCAATTTCTTGTTGTTACCCGTGATACAGATTATATGGATCCCCGTCCACATAAAGAAATTGAAAGCAACAACTGGAATAAAATATCTGATAATCATTCAGTTTACTATATTTCGAAAGATACATTATCCATAAAAAAAATAAAAGAAATAATTAAGGCCACAGATTTCGACATTGTTTATATCAATGGTGTTTATTCCTTCTATTTTTCAATTTTGCCTTTGGTGCTGATTAGGTACTTTTATAGTAAAACTTCCATAGTAGCACCCCGTGGCATGCTTTCGGAGCAGGGGCTTGGGGTAAAAAGCGGGCGTAAAAAATTATTCGTAATGATTGCAAGAATATTTGGTCTTTATAAAAAAAGCATCATTCACATTACAGGCAATACGGAACGTCCTGATATCGAAAATCTCCATTTAAGACCAAGAAGGATATGTTATGCGCTTAATTTTCCCCCATTTGCTGTTTTAGATAATCAAAATAAATGTGAAAAAACTTCAGGGAAGCTAAAGTTGGTTTTTATTGCAAGAATTGCTCCTGAAAAAAATTTATTATTTGCGTTAAAATGTCTTCAAAATACTGAATATAAAGGACATATCGATTTTGACATATATGGAGCCATCTATCACCAGGATTATTGGAACATTTGCAATTCAGTGATTAAAGATTTGCCTGAAAATATTCAGGTCAACTATCATGGTCAGCTTGATAATAACCAGGTTTCAGAGGTTTTGCAAAAGCACCATTTTACCTTTTTGCCCACCAAAGGTGAAAGCTTTGGGCACAGTATTTTAGAGAGTTTTACTGCAGGTTGTCCTGTAATAATCAGCGATCAAACCCCATGGAAAGACCTGAAAGATAAACAAATAGGTTGGGATATTAGTTTGGACAATCTAGAATTGTTTACCTCTACCATTCAGTTTGCAATAGACCTCAATCAGCAGCAATATAAGCAAATGTCTGACAAGGCTGCAGAATTTGCACGAAATTATTTTGATTTGCCACAGATTGTTGAAAGCTATACAACGCTTTTTGAATAGAATACTTATATTTGTTGTAAAATAACATGAGTTCGATATAACAAAATTGTACAAGAAAAAATCAATTCTTACCCTGACCCTAAAGGGGATATTGATTTTTTCGACTCCCTTTAGGGTCGGGGTTATTCGAAAAAATCTGCAATGATGTTTAAATCGAATTCAGGTAAAATAAAAAAAACATAAAATCAAATAACTCATGGCATCAATATTTACAAAAATAATAAATGGTGAAATTCCATCATACAAAATTGCAGAGGACGAAAAATTTTATGCCTTTTTGGATGTTTTCCCCATTGCAAAAGGGCATACCCTGGTAGTTCCTAAAAAAGAAATTGATTATATTTTTGATTTGGATGATGAAACCATTGGAGGGATGCACATTTTTGCAAAAAAAGTAGCAATCGCCATTGAAAAGGCGATACCTTGCAAGCGAATTGGTACTGCGGTGGTGGGTTTGGAAGTGCCACATGCGCATTTGCACCTGGTTCCTGTTAACAATATTTCTGATTTAAGTTTTGAGCATCCAAAATTAAAATTTACGGAGGAAGAATTTAAGGAAATTCAACGGTCAATTGTTGACAAATTATAATAATAACCAATTAATGTCTCGCACATATTTCAATATTTTGTATTACATTGATTATCTGATTAATACATAAAGAATTAATAGATTTTGGTGTAAATTTTGTGTTTTAGTGCCTTGGTGGCAAAAGAAGAATAGTCACAAAATCACGAATGCACTATAATTCACAAAAAAAATAATTTATAAATGTAATTTTTAATTTACTATATTTCAGGTAATTATAATATTTTCTATTTTGCAAACTATTAGTATACAACTATTTGCTTCAAGTGCGAAACATAGGTAACCAATAACAATTAACTTCTTAGATTTTCAACCCAAGTATCAGAATATCATCTATTTGAGGATGTTTACCTCCGCGCCATTGATCCAGTGCATCTTCCAGTATTTTGCTTTCCATTTCCAATGGTAAATCTTGCTTTGACATATGTAGCAGGAGTCGTTGGAAATTCTTTTTCAGAAATTTTCTGCCACTTTCTCCGCCAAACTGATCAATAAAGCCATCAGAAAACAAATAGATTCTATCTCCCTTTTGCAATCGGTATTCATGATTTTCAAATGGTTTTTCATAAGGATGGATCCCTACAGGGTTGCGGTTTTCTTTAAAAATCAATATTTCATCATTTCTAATAAGATACAGTGGATTATTGGCCCCGGAAAAATCCATTTCAAGGGTTTTGTGGTTGATTATGCATATGCCCATATCTATTCCATCACTGGCTTTACTCCTTTTTCCAAGTTCCTGCTGAAGGGCAAGTTTTATCATTTCCCTTAACCGGTCAAGAATTTGAAATGATTTTAAAGTTTTGTCTTTGGTCAAAATTTCATTCAGGAAAGAGATTCCAAGCAAACTCATAAAAGCTCCCGGAACCCCATGACCTGTACAGTCGGCAACAACAATTATCATGCTGTCTTCCAGACGTTTAAACCAATAAAAATCACCAGAAACAATATCACGGGGTTTCCAAAGAATAAAATAATCGGAAAAACGAACGCCCAGAATTTTAGACGAAGGTAACAGCGCTTTTTGAATTCTTTGAGCATAGGTAATGCTTTTTGTTACTTCATCATGCCTGCGTTCAATTTCATTTTTTAACCTGCCAATTCTGTCCTTTTCTTTATGAACAGCAATGCTAAGTTCCCAAAGTTTTTTATTTTTTTGTCTAAAATCTGTATCGTCAAGATGATCTTTTTCGACCATGCCAGCGGCTCTGATTTCTGAGCTATCAATACTTTTATTTTCAGTGGCTATAAAAGGCAGCGATACACCTACGGCTTTATCCGAACCCGTTTTTTGTTTATATTCATCAATAATGTAATTCAGTCTATTAATTTCCTTTTCAAAATAAATTTTTTCGTCAGTATAGCGGGCAATAATTTTATTTATTTTATTTTGCGAAAGATGTCTTCTGTTCTTTAGGTTAAAAGCCAGAACAATAGAGATAACAGTAAAAACCATTACACTAAAAAACAACACTATATGGAGGTTATCAAAAGACATTAATTTACAATTTTTCCCTCCATATCAAGTTTCAGTAGCACTACATTTTTAATAGAACCGTCTTTTTTTCCCATAAAAAAGCTAATGTTGTTATTTACAATAACCCCGGCACCTGTAGAATTAAAGTTATTTGTATATAAAGTATCCCATTGAGAATTTCCGGTTTTATCTATCTTTTGGATAATCGCCCTATAATCACTGTTAGCTGCATCAGATCGCCAATCAAATAAAGCTGACGATGAAGCAAAACCACTAAGAAGATAACCATCGTTTTGTTCATACACTGAACGCATAAATCCACTCCCGGGAGCAATTCGTGAGGGCAGGTTCCAAATTGGATTACCATTTCTATCTATACAAAAAACAATTCCTTTGGCAACATCCGTATTTTCGAAATAGGCTGCCGAGATGACATAATTACCCTGATTGTTTTCATAAAAGAAATTTATATCAAACAGGTTTTGGGACGGATTTAATTCGAAAAGGATATCCCCATTAAAATTAATCATTTTAAGGGATCTGTTGCCCAAACTGTACTGGCAAAAAATTAAAATATTATCATCGGAGGTTACATGGACACTTTCTATTGACCATCTTTTGGCCATTTTTAGATAATGGTTATCAATGAACTGGCCGGAATTATCATAATTTGACAGTTGCAGGTAGGTACTATCATCACCCGCAGTACGGGAAATCTGTGAA
>JARGGF010000150.1 GCA_029210905.1 Bacteroidales bacterium
ATATTTCCCGCCGGAAATTTCTTGAATCAGGCCTGATGCTTGGGGCGGGTGCTGTTACGGCAGGTGGATTGGCTATGGCAATGAATACCCCTAAAGCAGAAACCGATGAAAAAAAGGTACGGCTTTTAACTCAGGATGGGAAAATAATTGAGGTACCCGAATCTGTTATTCAGAACATTGTTCCTGATCTTACCGATAAGGAAGTAAGAATTGGCATCCCGGGACGAAAATTTGTTATGGTTATTGATTTGGCCAAATGCAAAAATGTAAGGAAATGCATTACAAAATGTCAGGAAGGGCATGGTTTACAACCTGATCAGGAATTTATGAAAGTGCTGTTAATGCAGGAAAGTGATGAATCTGCACCCTATTGGTTCCCTAAACCATGCTACCATTGCGACCAGCCTGCTTGCGTTAAGGTTTGTCCGGTTGATGCTACTTTTAAGCGACAGGATGGAATAGTACTCATTGATAATGAGCGATGTGTGGGATGCAAGTTCTGTGTTGCCGGTTGCCCTTATTCCGCCAGAATTTTTCATTGGAAAGAGGTTGAAGTACCTGAACGATTTAAAGATCAAAAATATTCACCTGAAACAAGTGTCCCTGCCAGAAAAGGAACAGTGAGTAAATGTGATTTTTGCCCGGACAGGACCAGGGAAGGAAAACTTCCTTATTGTGTTTCAGGCTGTCCAATGGGGGTTATCTATTTTGGCGATTTAAATGAAGATACTGTAACCAATGGCGATGAGACCATAAGATTTAGCACTATAATTAAAAACAGGGCTGGTTACCGCCACCTTGCCGACCTTGGCACTGAACCTTTGGTTTATTATCTTCCACCGGTTGACAGGCAGTTTGAATTTGAAAGCGGATTTGATAATCTGGAGGAAGAAGTGATGGAACGATATAAAAATTCACGCTATTTTAAAAATAAAACTGAATAGTTGCCTTAAAATTAGCAGGCTATTCTTACTTTTTTTAATAAATAGCATAAGCCTGAAGTTAACCATTAAATACTTAAAAATCAATTTGAAAGTATGAAAATAGAAGAACATAACCTTAAAAATTTAAAGAAATTCGCGCCCTTTCTTGAATCTACAAGTACAAATGGGTGGATATGGATTTCGAGCCTTGTATTAATCATTTTATTTGGATTTTACGCATATGGATATCAAATATATGAGGGACAGATTGTTACGGGCATGCGCGATTATGTGTCGTGGAGCTTGTACAAAGTGAATTTTATTTTTTTCATGGGTATAGGCCTGGCTGGGGCATTAATTTCTTCGGTCTTGCATTTGGCTAATCCACCCTGGAAAAAACCAATAGTACGAATCTCTGAATTAATGGCCATTATTTCATTAATTATTGGCCCTGTTTACATCCTTTGCGATGTTGGCCGTGTTGATAAATTACTCAATGTTTTTATACACGCACGCTTATCATCACCGATTACCTGGGATGTAATCGCCATTTTAATGGAACTAATCGTATGTACAGTTTTTCTGTATCTGGCACTAATTCACAATTTTGCAATACTACGCGATTATAAAGAATTAAAAGTTTCAAGGTTTAGAAAATGGTTGTACAAGTTTATGGCAATCAATTATCAGCATACACCTGAGCAGGCGAAACATATTGCCTGGTCGCAGAATGTTCTGGCCGTATTGGTTATTCCTATGGGAGTAATTGTTTACTCGGTTATTGCATGGTTATTTGGTATGACAAAACAAGCTGGATGGGACAGTACAATATTTGGCCCTTATTTTGTAATTTCAGCCGCCTTTGCTGGAAGTGCAGCATTAATTATTGTACTGGCAGCTTTCCGCAGGTTTTTTCAGCTGCAGGATTTTATCACCCACAGGCATTTTAATATTGGAGCAAATCTTTTGATGGTACTGGCCTTTTTTTATGGCTACCTGTCCTTTAGTGAATATTTTACCAAATGGTATGGTTATGAGGAATTTAATACAGAATTAATTGTAAAGCTTTTTGATTTTTCTCAATATGGAGGCTGGTTTATTTATGCAAATTTTGGCGCAATGCTAGTACCTCTAATCTTACTTGGAGTTAAAAAATGGAGAACAATCACCAGCATTACCTTTTCAGCAGTCGTTGTGGTATCTGCAATTTGGGTAAAATGTTATTTAATCATTATTCCTACCCTTGAAACACAACACATGCCAATTCAGGATTCCAGGCCGGAGTGGGTGCATTATTCACCTTCATGGGTTGAAATAGCTTTAACCTTGTCAGGTTTTGCTACCTTATGTTTGTTTCTTACCCTGGCTTCGAAATTTGTAACTATTTTGCCATCAGGAGCAGTTGCTGATGAGGAAATATCTAAAGGAAAAAAACTGATTGCATAACCTGTAAAACTGGAAATAATGGAAGTGAAAAACATATATAAAATATTAATTTTACTGCTCAGCTTCAGTCTGCGAATAAGCAACGCTTATTCGCAGGAAGATGTGGAAGTAACTGAAGAAACTACCTATGAACCCATTTTAAAATTTTCCGGTCTTAAAAACACAGAAGGAAATCGTATTTTAAAATGTACAATACTCACCAGGCTTGAAGGTAAATGGACTCCGATAGAAAATGCAGAATTAACCTTTTCAGTGAGTGGAGATTCAATTCTTGAACTGGGTACTCAAAAGTCTGACAATATGGGTATTGCTGTACTGGAAATCAATAAGAGCATTAATATCCCATCCGATGAAAATGGAGCTACAACTTATACAGTAGAATATAAAGGTGTCGAAAATAGTGAGCCAAATTCAGAAGAACTTACCATTGTTGATGTAAACCTGGAAATGTCACTCGAAGAAATTGATTCGGTTAAAACAATAATTATTAAAGCAAGTAAAAAAGGAGCAGAAGGCGAAATTGTTCCGGTAGAGGATCATGATGTAAATATTTATGTGAAAAGGCTCTACTCTATTTTAAAAGTCGGGCAAGCTTATCTTGAGGAAGGAACCGGGGAAGGTAGTCTTGAATATAAACTAATTCCCGGTGACTCTCTTGGCAATATTGTTATAATAGCCAGAATTGATGAACATGAAGAATTTGGTAATGTGGAAGTTCGACAAACCATAAATTGGGGCACACCTGTATCTTATGCCACTAATGATATTAAACGTGAAATATGGACAAATGAAGCACCATTGTGGATGACCATTACTGTGATAATTTTTGTTTTAGGTGTTTGGTATCACCTTATTTTGGTATTTATACGAATGTGGAAAATTAAAAAACTGGAGAAAAATACAATCAATTAATAACAAATGATATTTCCTGAAATTTTTATTAAGTAATTATTAATCATTAAATTTTGAAACTATGAATTATTTAAAAAAGACAAAAATCCTGATGGGCACAGTTGCCTTATTATTCTTAGGTTTTACCTTACTTTCAACAACTGATATTTTTCAGGAGCCATGGACAGTGCCTGCTAAATACAAGAGCATGAAAAATACTCAAAAGGATAAAGCTGATGGCGATAATATTGGAAAAACCCTTTATGGTACACATTGTAAATCATGTCATGGCACTAAAGGTCTGGGCGATGGTAAAAAATCTACTGAATTAGAATCAGTAATGAGAAGTTTTGCTTCTGCTGATGTTCAAAAACAAACTGATGGCGAAATTTATTACAAATCTTTCATTGGACGTAATGAAATGCCGAATTACGAAAAGAAAATTAAAAGTGAAACCGATAGATGGTTTATAGTCAACTATATCAGAACAATGAAGAAGTAAAAGATTAATATTCAATAACATAATCTTTGTTCATTGAATTATTTCTAGTGTTGCAAAATTGAAAGAAGTGCTAAACGAAGTGCACTTCTTTCAAATCAAAATTTAAAAATCAATAAAATAATATAACAAATTTTCGTGCCCGGCCTATTGGATTTAATCATTTTATACAATATAAGATTTAGGATATAGATTTAAAATTATATATGAGATGGAGGATAACAAAAATAGTAAAAACGAATCAAGGCGTAATTTCCTGAAGCTTGGTTTAGGAGTTGGTGTCACTTCTGTTTTAAGCGTGGCAGGTGCTAACTTATTAAATCCAACCAAACTAAAGGCAGGAGCCCCGGAAAAAGTTAAAGTATTAACCCAGGACGGACAATTGGTAGAAGTAGATAAATCCGAACTAATACCGGTTAGTGAAAATTTTGTTGGTATCGAAGAGTCCCGGATTGGTATTCCGAATAGAAAATTTGTAATGGTAGTAGACCTTGGCAGATGCAAAAATGCCAGAAAATGTATAGATGCCTGTCAGGAAGGACATCAATTACCCAAAGATCAGGAATGGATAAAAGTATACTTGTTACAAAATACAGAACAGGAATCACCTTATTGGTTCCCAAGGCCTTGTTTTCATTGCGACAACCCTCTTTGTGTTAGTGTTTGCCCTGTTGGCGCAACCTATAAAAGGTCTGATGGTATTGTGTTGGTAGATAATGAACGCTGCATAGGATGTAAGTTCTGTATGACCGGATGTCCGTTTTCTGCACGACAATTCCATTGGAAAGAGCCAACCACTTACAATGAAGATCTTAAATACTCACCGGAAACAAGCATGCCAGGCAAAGAAGGTACTGTTGGCAAATGTGTTTTTTGTGCTGATAAATTAAGAGAAGGCAAACTTCCCCGCTGTGTATCTGCATGTCCTATGGGTGTTTTATATTTTGGCGACATGATTGAAGATACTGTTACCAATGGTGAACAAACAGTACGTTTTAGCGAGTTGATAAAAGACCGTTCAGGTTATCGGAAATTTGAAGAGCTTGGTACAGAACCGAGTGTTTATTATTTGCCTCCGGTTGACAGAATGTTCCCAGTAGAGAGAGGACTTGAAGGGTTAGACGAGGAAACTATGAAAAGATATAAAGATGTTCCATATATTAAAAATTTAAAAGAGAATGAAAAAGGAGTTTGATGCCTCACAATTGATGAAAGAATTTGCACCTCAATTGGAAAAAACCTCCAATTTGTGGTATGCTGTATTCTTTAGCATGTTAGCCGTATTTTTATTCGGAGTTTTTGGATTATATACGCAAATAGCTGACGGACATATAGTTACTGGAATGCGCGACAATATTGTCTGGGGCGTTTATATTGTTAACTTCATTTTCTTTATGGGTTTGAGTTATGCAGGAGCTTTAATTTCAGGCATACTTCACTTATTCAAATCAGAATGGAGGGCTCCAATTATGCGAATGGCTGAGCTTATTACCATTATTTCACTTGTTATTGGTCCTGTTTTTATCCTGTTTTGTATCGGGCGTTTAGACAGGTTACCTTTTTTGGTCATGTACCCTAGAATTCAGTCACCAATTACCTGGGACGTTATCGCTATTTCAACTGACCTTTTTGGCTGTATTATTTTTCTCTATCTTTCTTTTATTGAAGATTTTGCTAAATTAAGGGACTATAAAGATCTTAAAGTTCCTAATTGGAGAAAAAAACTTTATAAAGCTCTGGCTTTAGGATACCAGGATACTCCCTGGCATTATAAAATTATAAGCAATGCTAAAAATATTATGGCAGCAATGGTTATAGCTATTGCTATCATTGTGTATTCTGTATTAGCATGGATTTTTGGTGTAACATTGCAACCGGGATGGCATAGTACCATCTTTGGCCCTTATTTCGTAATTGCAGCAGTGTACTCAGGTGCCGGAATGTTGATATTATTAATGTGGATTTTCAGAAAAGTCTATAAATTAGAAGAGTATATTACTAAAAAACATTTTGTAAATGTTGGGGTTATCTTGTTAATTCTGGCTGCTTTTTATGGATATTTTACATTTAGTGATTATTTGACTAAGTGGTATGGTTCAATAAAAATGGATAAATTGCTGATAGATAAGCTCTTCTCTTCAAAATACTATTTACTCTTTATTTTCAGCAATTATGTTGGTATTTTATTGCCAATCCTTGTAGTTGGAATCAAAAAATTCAGAACCATCACAAATATTACTGTCGCTGCATTGGTAACCGTAGTAGCGCTCTGGGTAAACCGATATTTAATCGTTGTTCCTACATTGGAAACTCCTTATTTTCCAATTCAGGAAGCTAGGGAAAGTTGGTTGTCTTATTCGGCTACCTGGGTTGAATGGTCGCTTATTGCAGCCGGTCTTGCTGTTTTTTGTATGTTGTTTATGCTGGCATCGAAATTTGTGCCAATCATATCCATTTCTGAAATGGAAAAACATGCAGAATTGCCCAAAGGTTTGATTAGAAAATAGAAACATTAATATAGCCTGATAAAACAATCGCTATTTCTTATTTCAATTTTCTGATAATTAGAATGTTGGTTAGGCGTATTCAATTAACTAAAATTAGATAGATGAAAACAGATATATTCATAAATATACAAAAGAATTTCAAACCAGTTTGTTTGCTCCTGGCTTTGATATGCTTTATTTCTATTCCCAGGGTGGTTGCCCAGGATGATTCTGAGTCAGAATCAGAACCTGTTAAAAAGGTAAGGCCTATTTTAAAATTATTATCTAATAAGTATGATGATAATTCAAGAACACTTATCGGCATCTTTAGCTATAAAGATACAGAAACAAGAGAGTTTTTTAAGGTGAAAGGAATTGCACTTAATTTTTATGCCGGTGTTGATTCAATAGTTGAACTTGGCTCTTTTACAACGAATGAAGACGGCATGGCTGTTTGCAAAATTAATCCTGAAATAAAACTGCCAAAGGACGAAGAAGGTTATATCCATTTTTCTGTTGAATTCGAAGGGAATGACTTTTTTAGGGCCTCTGATAATGAATTGGATTTAATTGACTTGGAATTGCAACTAAGTCTCGAAATTTTAGATTCAGTGAAAACTGTAAGTGTTAAAGCTGAAAAAATATTGGCAAATGATGAAAGAGTTCCACTAACCGAGGTGGATCTACCAATCTACGTTCAGCGAATGTTTAGTCAGCTTAAAGTTGGTGAAATTACGCTGGATGAAGGTGAAGGCAGTTTTGAATTTCCTAATAATGTACCTGGTGATACACTTGGAATGGTTACAATTATTGCAAAGTTTGATGATCATGAGGACTATGCTTACCTGAGAAAAAGCCAAAGTATAGATTGGGGAGTTGTTACTTCGCACCATACCATTTATCATCCAAGATCTTTATGGACCCAGGTAGCACCAATTTGGATGATTGTTACTCTAAGTATTATGTTACTGGGGGTTTGGGGACATTATATTTTTGTGATGATTGAAATGGTTAGACTGAAAAAGGGACCAAAGGAGACTGTTCAGTAATATAACAGGCAGGAACAATATAGAATGATTTAATTTTAGCAAAAATGAAGTTTAATTTTAAAATCGAATAGTTATGCATAAACCAAAAATTTTACCGTTTATACTTTTCTTTGTATTGTTTGTTCCTGCTGCATTTTATGCTTTTTCAGTTAGTACCTTCTGGATTGGAGTTGTGGCCTTTGCATTGGCTTTGATGATTTCTGTATCATTTAAAATTGCAGATCATTGGGAGCGTGCTGTAGTGCTACGCTTAGGACGATTTGCCGGACTTAAAGGGCCAGGTACTTTTATTATTTTACCATTCTTTGATTCTATTGCATATTGGGTTGATTTACGGATAGTTACAACTGCATTTACCGCAGAAAAGACATTAACCAAAAACACTGTCCCAGTTGATGTTGAAGCAGTTCTATTCTGGAAAGTTAATGATCCGGTTAAAGCAGCGCTTGAGGTTGAAGATTTTCGGAATACCATTAGCATGGCAGCTCAAACTGCATTGATTGAAGTAATTGGGAAGTCGTTACTTTCTGATATGCTTGAAGGCAGAAGTAAGCTGGATATTGAACTTAAGGAAATACTTGATAAAAGAACAGCTGCCTGGGGCATTGATGTTATGTCGGTTGAAATACGTGATGTTTTGATACCTAGTGAGTTACAGGATGCTATGTCGATGCAGGCTCAGGCCGAACAGGAGCGTCAGGCCCGTGTTATTCTGGGTGATTCTGAAAGACAAATTGCTGAAAAATTCAGTAAAGCTGCAAAATCCTATGAAAATAACCCTACAGCCTTGCATTTACGTGCTATGAATATGTTATATGAGGGCTTAAAAGGAAAATCTTCCTTTGTAATAGTGCCTTCCTTTGTGCTTGATACCATGTCTCTTGGTGTAAAGGGCGGAACTGAAGGAATG
>JARGGF010000151.1 GCA_029210905.1 Bacteroidales bacterium
GACCTGGCTTTAAATTATTAACATCTGATGACGTAAAATTATTTAACTTTTTAATGTCAAGGTTTGAAACACCGTCGTATTTTTGTGCAATTGTCCAAAGATTGTCCCCACTTTTTACTTTATAATAAATATATCCTGCATCGTATTTAAACCCTTGGTTAACACTTGTATTAGAAGTATTTTTGAAGGCAACTTTATTTTTCTGCTCGATAGATAATTTATTAACATCCTTATATTTATAAGCTTTTTTGTTTGGCACATAAACTGTAAGGTTTTGTCCAACTCTTATCGTGTTTCGGCGAAGTTTGTTCCAATATTTTAAATCCGCAATTTTAACATCATACCAATCGGAAATAAATCCTAAATTATCACCATCCTTAACAGTATAAATCAACTTTGTTTTATTCTCGGTAGAAGGTGGTGTATAATTTGACTGGTAAGAGGCCGCATAATAATTCCTCTTAGTATATTTTTGAGGTGTAATCACTACCCGTTGTGGATTAAAGAATATAGAATCTTTATAGGCAAAGATTGAATCCTGAGCATCCAGAAAGGCCATAGATTTTTCCATTGGCAGCCTTAATGGGTAAGCATCACCTGTAGAAGGGATGATATCTTTTTTATATTGAGGATTTAAGTCACGCAATTCATCAATAGAAATAGAAAGTACATCGGCAACTTGTTGCAAATGAAGCTTTTGGTCTATCATGATGGTATCAGTCATCATGGGCATTTTTATTTGAAGAGGTGTAATATCATGCTTATCATAGTAATTAATCATGTAAGCTGCCCCAATAAATGCCGGAACATATCCTCTTGTTTCTCTGGGCAAATAAGGGTAGATGTCCCAATAATCGCGTTTACCGTTGGCCCTTCTAATTGCCTTGTTAACATTTCCTGGCCCACAGTTATAAGCTGCAATCACTAAAGTCCAGTCTTTATAAACTTCATAAAGGTTGGCAAGAAATTTTGCTGCTGCAAGTGAAGCCCGGTATGGATCCCTTCTTTCATCAACAAAAGAGTTAATCTCAAGTTGGTACATTCTTCCGGTACCATACATAAACTGCCATAAGCCTGTAGCACCTGCTCTTGAAACTGCCCTTGGATTTAAGGCAGATTCGATGATTGGCAAATATTTAAGTTCAAGTGGTAAATCATTCTGATCTAAAATTTCCTCAAACATCGGGAAATAGTAATCGGCTAGTCCTAAGAGTACCGGTGCCGATTTACGGCGGGTATATACTTCAATCCACCTCCTTATTATCTCATTATAAGGCAAGGCTATAAGCGAAGGAATGGCATTTAATCGTTCAATAAGAACAGAGTCTGAAACATCTTTTATTTTCAAGTCACCATCTGGCATGTTAACTGATACATCTGTACTTTTTATGGAGTTTTTAACATACCACAAGTTCAATAAACTATCTAAATCATCCTCTATTTGTTGGTTATCATCTGATTCCTGCACAATTGTATCTTGAGGGTTATTCTCCGCAAAAACCTGATTAACAACAAATAACGTTAATAAAAAACTCAATGTATATATTTTAATTCTCATTTTATCCAAATTAAATTACTATTTTTCACCTCTATTTATGCAACGATAATACAAATTTTATCCCAAAACCTGAAATATTTTGATCTTTTTGACTTGCCTGGAAAAAATTCATGTCAGGCTGCACATTTAAACTTAAATCTTCACCAATATCAAAATCCATTAAATGTGCGTCGACATTAGCATCTAAAATATTTAGTAAATAAATAATTCCCCCAAAGATAATATTTAAATCGCGGTTTCTTTTATAGAAATCTTTTCGCTCTTTTATATCATTTTTTTGATAGGCACTATTAATCCAGACAGGTTTATTTTCAGGATCATCAAAATTGATGTATGCATCTTTGAACTCAAGATACTTTTGATGATTATCGTGTGCCAAAAAAAACATTCCGCTGAAGATACTATAAATAATTGGAATCTTCCAGTATTTCCCATTATAGGCCTGTCCAAGACCTGGTAAAATAGCAGAATAAAGTGTTGCGCGTTGTGGTGACTTTTTTAAAGGAAGGGTTTCAAATACAGTACTATCCTGAAAAAGACTATCCCCTTTAATGCTGTCTAAAGGCTGAAATTCCTTTTTGTTTTTTAATTTAATCCTGCCTTCGCTTATGCTATCGTTTTTAAGGCTATCAACCGTCTCAACCTGGCCAAATAAGAAGCAGACATTAAACAACATATAAATCAGCGTGGCACCTTTTAAGTGCCATCGACTAAATGTATATTTCCTTTGATTCCCCATACAAAACTAAATATAACAAAAGCACGTATTATCAAAATGACAGCTGTAAAACGAGCTTTAATTTCTCATCTAATTGCCAGACAGAATTTCAGAAATTCTGTTAAATTCATCTTCAGAATTAAATGATATTATGATACTGCCTTTTCCGTTATCGCTTCTTTTAAGATCTACTTTTGTATTTAATTTTGAATTTAGTGAATTTTTAAAACTCAAATATTGTACAGGCAATTCCTGGGGCTTATGCTTAGCGTCTTCTTTACGTACCGGATAATTTTCCTCACGAACAAGAGCTTCGGTGTGTCTTACTGATAAACCTTCATTCAGGATTTTATGGTATATTTTAAGTTGAGCATCAGAATTTTCCAGGCTAATAAGTGCTCTGGCATGCCCCATTGAAATTCGGTTATCCCGAACTCCTACCTGAATTTCGGCAGGTAATTTTAACAATCGCAGGTAATTCGCAATAGTAGCCCTCTTTTTACCAACTCTTTCACTTAATTTTTCCTGAGTAAGTGTACATTCATCAATTAACCTTTGGTAGGTTACCGCAACTTCAATCGAATTTAAATCCTCGCGCTGAATATTCTCTACCAGGGCCATTTCCAAAAGACCCTGATCATTAGCATCGCGAACAAAAGCAATAATTTTTTTCAATCCGGCAATTTTGCTTGCCCTGTATCTTCTTTCTCCTGAAATAAGTTGAAACTTATTTTCACCTATTTGCTTAACCGTAATCGGTTGAATGATACCAAGTTCCTTAATAGAGGATGCAAGTTCATTCAAGGCTTCTGATTCAAATTCTTTTCGTGGTTGAAAAGGGTTTGCTTCAATTTTATCAATATCTATTTCTGCAATGGCACTTGTTGATACGGCTTCTTCTACAGGCCTTTTTTCGTATTTTGCATCATCAATTAATGCCCCTAATCCTCTTCCAAGTGCACTTTTCTTCGCTGTCATAATTAATTTTAAGTTACTACTGGTCTCTAAGCTTCTACCTTTTCGTTATTTGTCAATAATTCTCTTGCCATATTAAGATAGCTAAGTGCACCTTTTGAATTTGCATCGTAAAGCACAACAGGTTTTCCGTAGCTGGGCGCTTCGCTTAATTTAATATTACGTTGTATAATTGTTTCAAAAACCATATTTTCGAAATGCTGGCGAACCTCTTCAACTACCTGATTAGCAAGGCGAAGTCTAGGATCATACATGGTTAACAAAAATCCTTCGATTTCAAGATCCGGGTTTAACCTGTTTTGAATCATCTTGATGGTATTCAATAACTTACCAAGCCCTTCAAGTGCAAAATATTCACATTGAACAGGTATTAAAACTGAATCTGCGGCAGTTAATGCATTCAGCGTCAATAAACCAAGTGACGGAGAACAATCTATTAAAACGTAATCGTATTGGTCTCTAATTTTATCTATTACACGTTTTAATACACTTTCGCGCTGCTCCATATTCAGCATTTCAATTTCGGCACCAACCAAATCAATATGCGAAGGGATTAAATCCATTCCTTTGGTTTCACTTTTTAGAACTACTTCGTTAGGATCAAGATCTTCAATTAAACACTCATAAATACTTTTATCGATTTTTCTTAGATCAAAACCGATACCAGAGGTGGAGTTTGCCTGAGGATCTGCATCTATCAACAACACTTTCTTTTCAAGAACAGCCAGACTGGCTCCAAGATTAATCGCAGTTGTGGTTTTGCCTACACCGCCTTTTTGATTTGCAAGAGATATAACTTTTGCCATAATGCTTTTATTTCTTTAAGTGAATACATAATTCCTGCCAACTACATGAATATTTTCATCAGTTGCCCGAATTTAGGCAGCAACAAATTTATACATTAAATTTAAAATAGTAAATTTAATTTGGAGTAATTTGCCAACAATTGATTTTTATCTAATTCTCAATTGTTTACAATTGTTATTAACTAATTATTAACAAACAGGATAGGTAATATATTTTCTTTTAGTTAATTGATGTTTTTTTTATAGTTGAAATATCTTTTAATTTCAGAACTTCAGAGCTATAGTTTAATCAAAAGTGCGGGCTGCATTTCATTTTGACCGGGGCTTTTTCAACAGTTTGTCTTTTGCCAGGCAGAGGCTTTGCGGGGTTCAGACTTATTTAAACAATATATCTAGCATTTATGCCCAGATTCTCTCAGTAATAAGTTTCCCACTTTTTAGGTCGAAACCAGTAAAATCAACATATTTAACATCGGGCAGGCCAAAAGAGTATTCAAAGTTAACAAAAACATCTTTTAGCTTCGAAAAAACGCCATTTATTTTGATAAATCCTTCAAATTCGCCTGAAGTGTTTTGAGATATCGTAATTTCTTTATCTTTTACAGCATTTAAACTAATTGTGTATTTTTTACCTTTTACTAAAGTATTTAGCTTAAATCCAAAAGCCATTTTCCACTCAATGTAAGTAAGAGATTCTGTCTTTTTACCTTTGGTATTCATCAACCAGTAAACATCTACCGGTTTTTCCGGATCCAAATCTTTTTGGCTGGTTCTATTGGCCTGATAAACAACAATATTTGGGCTTTTACAATGTTTTACAATAAATAATACGTCCTTTTGAGATACTACCGGATGATTATTCGTTACCATTCCGAGTGATTGGCTTTGATTTAGTATGTTTGAAACAAACTCTCCGGCATAAGTATAGAAACCAGCTTGAAAAAACAAAACAAGAATGCCGATAACAATTGATTTAATCATAGTACATTTATTGCAAATAAAGCTGCAAATATAAAACTTAGTTTCGAATTAAAATCAACGAAAACTTTTATGTTGATAAATCCTATGTTATTTATTTATGAAAATAGAGTTAACCAATTAATTGACAATACTTTAGTTAAGTATCTTTTATGTTATTTTAACAGATAAATCATCATAATAACTAATTTACCACCAATTAAAAAAGATACTTACAAATACAGCCAGTCCAAATACAGCAACTACTACACCAGTAATTTTATTTATCCACCATAAATTTCTAAGCCGGATTTTATTTCTAAAAACATTAACTAAAATAGTGAGACCCATCCACCAGATAGTTGCACCTGCAAAAATTCCAACTAAAGTTAATACAATAGGTTCAAATGTTCCCACCTTGTTAAGGCCTACCCCTGCAAAAACAGCTCCAAAAAATACAATAGTTAATGGGTTGGTTATAGTGATGAAAAATCCTGATAATAAGTCGCTTACATATGTATTTTTTTGAGTTTTATGCCTTTTAAATTGCTTCACAGGATTACTCCTAAAGATAAGAATCCCAACAATAAGAACAATAATTCCTCCTAAAGCCCTAATAATCAATTGATGTGCTGTTAAAAAATCAGCAATTATGCTAATTCCAAACCCGGCAATTGAAGCATAGATTACATCGGCAAGCACTGCTCCCATTCCGGAAACAAAGCCTGCTAAAAAACCTTTGTTAATTGTTCTTTGTATACATAATACACCTAAAGGGCCAAGCGGTGCAGAAACAGCGACGCCCATGCCAAATCCATTTATAACATCTGTAAAAATCAACGATCTACTCTTTTCTTTATTCTAAATTTTTCACCTACTCTGCCTGAAACCTGACCAGGATCGACTCGTCCTGAATTTCTTTCGACAGGGCTTTTAAGGTTTCATAAGGGACATCAAATATATCAAGAATTACTAAACCATCAAGACAATTATTAAAATCAGGATCAACATTAAACCCTACAATTTTAGCATTTAATTTGATGTATTTTTTCAAAAGCACAGGAATACCGTACTCACTTTCAATTTCAAAAATAAACTTATCCAGTTTTCCTATATCCTGAGCGATATCAAAAAACAGGCTTTGATCAACATTTTTTGTTTTTTTTATTTTAAATTTTTTCCTGGGTTTAAAAAAATTAGCTAATTCATAATCAAAATAATTCTTTTTGAAAAAGCTTACTATTAAGTTTTTTGAGAATTTGGAAAAAGCATTACTAATACTTGCAGGTCCAATCAGGTATCGATAATCGTGGTGTTTCAATAAAAAATACAAAATCCCTTTCCAGAGTAAAAATAAGGAAAGTGGTTTTCTTTGATATTCTTTTACAATAAAAGATCTCCCAAGCTCAAGAGCTTCATTAAGTATTGGATGCACAGCATCGCTTATTTTAAATAAACTACTGATATAAAAGCCCGATGCCCCAAATTGTTCCATTATCTCCTTACCCATGCCAACTCTGTAGGCGCCGGCAATTTTCTTATTTTGATTATCCCAAACAATAAGTTGCTGATAATAAAGATCATAATCATCTAAATCGATACTTTTATTTGAACCTTCCCCAATTTCGCGAAAAGTTATTTCACGTAACCGTCCAATTTCTTTCAGTACGTTAGGCATTTCTAAAGAAGGGGCACAGAATACCTGAAACTCTCCACTTTCAAATAACATATACAATTCACGAAGTGAATCCATCTCATTAGTAATCACTTCAGGCGGTACTGCGTCAATAATAGGTTCAACTTTTTTAGGCCTCCAGGCAAAGCGACCCGTAAAAAATTTTTTACCTTCCAGACTCGTTCCAAGCGCATATATGCGTGAGCGTAAATATCTTCTGAATAAATAAATATTTTTAAATTCATCCTGTTCCACAACTGATACCTGGCTTCCAATCCGAACCTTTATCATTTCCCCTTTTTTCTTCAAAAATTCAGCAGGTAAGCGCATTGGTTTAAATAGTGGATGTATGCCACCAAGCACATGCCCAAGCCAATTTTGGTTTCCTTTAAAATAGATTGGAATTATAGGAACCCCACTTTTCTTTAGTAACTTTAAAATGGAAACATCCCAGGATTTATCAATATTACTATTTACAGAAGATTGGTAAGATGAGACCAATCCTGCAGGAAAAACGCCAAGTCCCCCATCTAATGTAGATGACTTAAGTGCCTGCCGAAGCTCGGATAAGCCCGGAGCCTTAATTCCTCTTTTGTTTGTAGTTTCAACTGCTATAGAATATGCTTGTAAAGGTTCTATTTCATGAATTAATTTATTTACCAGGACTTTAAAGTCAGGTCTGATTTGAGTAATTACCTTAATTAGAATGAGCACGTCCAGGCCACCTAATGAATGATTTGAGACTGCAATAAAAGGCCCTGTTTTTGGAATACGTTTTAAATCATCGGGGTCAATTTCATAACTAATCTGGAATTCTTCAAGAACTGAATCGATAAAATCGATACCATCTTTTCTTAAATTGCCAGTGTATGCATCATTTTTCTTTTTAAATCGAAAAAACTGAACCAATAATTTTGCAATTGCAGTATTTTTCCTTTTTGAAGGGATTGATTCTCTCGATAATTCCTCGTTAATCATTCTCAATTTTTTTAGCCAGCTTTATATTTTTTTTCAGTTAGACAGTTTTTCCACAAAGATCCGGTTTAAATTAAGATATAACTCTCAACTTTCAACCATTTTTATGTATTTTAATTGCAAAAATACTTAAAATGATAATACGTAAAACCAAAATTTAAAACCCATCGACTATTTTTTTGGACTTTCCTTCTTGCCTGGCTCAGGCAACATCCTGTAAAACATATTATTAAGCATTAAAATAATATATGGCAAGAATATCAATTCCGATAGGATTTATTATGCAAGGAATTCTAATTTAACTTTTAAAACTAACAAAATTTCATTTAAAAACAGCAAAGCAGGTATAATATGATTAAAAAAATAAGACCATCGTAACTTGGATGGTCTTACTGGATTTCTATTTCTAATAAAAAAATCAATCTTCTTTTTTAGTTTTTTTTGTTTGAGGCTTTTTCTCCTTTTTAGTTGATTCACCTGTTTCGGTTTTTGCTTTGCTTTTTTTTGCAGGAGTTTTTTCCTTTTCTGATTGTTTACTTT
>JARGGF010000152.1 GCA_029210905.1 Bacteroidales bacterium
AAGGAATAACCGGAAGTGAAACTATTATTCTCGTAGAGAAAGATGCAAAAAGTTTCCTTTGGGAGCCATTTGCAAAACATCATAATAAAGTCTATAATATTGAAAGAAATATCTACAAAAATATTTATGGCAATAAAATTATTTTTGAAGAGTTAAACCTTGATTTGGGTATTAAATTTCAATATGGCTGGTACAACAGCGAAAAATTTGGTTTTATTAAAAAATCAACCGTTACAAATCAAAATAATGAAAAAATTAAAATTGAAGTACTTGACGGTATCATGAACATTCTTCCCTATGGGATTGATTATGATTTTCAAAATGCATACAGCAACCTGTTGGATGCCTACAAGAAGAATGAATTAATTGAAGAAAGTGGACTTGGCCTGTTTTTACTCAGCTCAATTCCGGTTGATAAGCCAGAACCCAGTGAATCGTTAAAGGCAACTACTGTTTGGGCGCATGGTCCAATCGATACTAAAAAGATTCTACTATCCAATAAACAGATTAACAAATTCAAAAATGGCCAGCCTGTTGATACAGAAATAGATGTAAGGGCTACCAGAGGCAGCTACTTTGTAAATGCTGAGTTAGCATTGGAAAAAAATGCTACGCAAAATTGGTATATCATAGCAGAAATCAATCAGGAAAGTGGAGCTGTTGCTGATTTAAATCATTTTATCAAGACTGAAAAGAATATTGATGGCTTAATAGAAAAGGACATTGCACTTGGCACTTCAAATTTAATAAAAATAGTAGCCAATGCAGACGGTTTGCAGCTTGGAAAAGAAGAGCTGTGCTACTCACGTCATTTTTCAAATACACTTTTTAATGTAATGCGTGGTGGAATTTTCAAAAACAATTACACCATTGAAACTGAAGATTTTACACTCTTTGTGGAACAAACTAATAAAGAGGTGCACCGTGAATTTAAAAGTTGGCTTGAACAACTTCCCAGGCAAATCCAATATATGGATTTAGAAAAGCTTGCTGAAAATACCAACAATGCTGATTTAATAAGAATCTGCTATGAATATATGCCCATTACTTTTAGTCGAAGACATGGAGATCCCAGTCGTCCATGGAACCAGTTTTCAATTGAAACTAAAAATGCAGATGGATCAACAAAATATAATTTCCAGGGAAATTGGCGTGATATTTTCCAAAACTGGGAAGCTTTAGGCCTTTCCTACCCCGAATTTGTTGAAAATATGCTTAGCAAATTCCTGAACGCCTCAACTGCCGACGGATATAATCCTTACAGAATAACCCGTGAAGGCATAGACTGGGAATGTCCTGACCCAAATGATCCCTGGGCTTTTATAGGCTATTGGGGCGATCATCAGATAATCTATCTTCAAAAATTCCTTGAACTATCCGATAATTTTCATCCCGGCAAGTTAGACAAATTGCTCACAAAAGAGATTTTTGTTTACGCTAATGTGCCATATCGAATCAAATCCTATAAAGAAATTGTAAAAAATCCAAAAGATACCATTGAATTTAATGAATCTTTAAATAATAAAATTAAAGATTTGGTTAAAATTAAGGGCGCCGACGGACGAATGTTGCATGGAAAAAACGATGTGCTGTACCGGGCAAATTTAACTGAAAAAATTCTTGTTACATTACTTGCTAAAATTAGCAACTTTATCCCTGAAGCAGGTATTTGGTTAAATACACAACGCCCGGAATGGAATGATGCCAATAATGCACTGGTAGGAAATGGTGTTTCCATGGTAACATTATATTATCTGCGTAGATTTTTAAAGTTCTGGTCTGACAAATTTAGTAATTTATCGATCACTGAAATTGCTATCTCTACAGAAGTAAAAACTTTATTTGACTATATTTTTACTTTTATTACCAACTATAAGGAAATACTTGATAAAGGATTTTCTGATGAAGAAAGGCGGCATTTTATTGATGCCCTTGGTGAAGCAGGCAGCAGCTACAGGAACGAAATTTACACAAAATCTTTTTCAGGAATTAAAAAGCCGGTTAAAGTTAAAGATTTAGTAGATTTCTGTAATCTTGCCATACAATATATGGATCAATCCATTAAAGCCAATAAAAGAGAAGATGGCTTATACCATGCCTACAATCTGATTTCAATTTCAGAAAATAGTGTTTCCATTCGGTATTTATACGAAATGCTTGAAGGACAAGTGTCTGTATTAAGCTCTGGCTATTTATCAGCAAAAGAAAGTCTAGATGTTCTGAATTCACTAAAATGGAGTCAATTATTCCGATGTGATCAATATAGTTATATACTATACCCTGACAGACAATTACCAAGATTTGTTGAGAAAAATAATATTCCTGAAGAAAAAGTAAAGGAATCTGAATTGTTAAGTAAATTAATTGCAGATAATAATTCCTCGATTCTCACTTCTGATAAAACAGGAAAATACCATTTTAATGGAACCTTCAGGAATGCTGATTTTCTGGAAAAAGCATTAATGAATTTAAATCCTGAAAGCTACTCAGATCTTGTTGCAAGAGAAAAAGACCAGGTGCTGCATATTTTTGAAGACATGTTTGACCATCAGTCCTTCACCGGTCGTTCCGGTACATTTTACGGTTATGAGGGACTGGGATCAATATACTGGCATATGGTTTCAAAACTGCTACTGGCTGCCCAGGAATCTTATTTTAAAGGAGTTAACGAAGGAGCAGACGCCATTATTTTAGGTAAAATTAAAGACCATTATTATGAAATAAAAGCCGGCATTGGCCTTTATAAATCTCCAGAACTGTATGGAGCATTTCCTACAGATGCCTATTCACACACCCCTGCCGGATCCGGAGCCAAACAACCCGGTATGACAGGACAAGTTAAAGAAGATTTTATTTCAAGAATTCTGGAGCTTGGCCTTACAGTGAAAAATGGTGAAATAGAATTTAATAACACCCTTCTAAATCATGATGAATTTCTAAAGGAAGGCGAAACTTTTACTTACTATAATTTAAATAATGAAATACAACAATTAAAGTTGAAAAAGGGGCAACTTGGTTTTACCTATTGTAAAATTCCAATAATCTACTCTTTAGCTGATAAAGATCAAATCATTATAACATACAATAAAGGTGACAAAAAAGAATTAACAGGGAATAAAATTGACAAAAAAACAAGTACAATGATTTTTAATAGAAGCAATGAAGTTAATCTGGTAGAATTATTTCTTAAGCAATAAAGTTATCATTTATTATAAATTTTATACTGTTTTATATAGTCCTAATTAAAAAATAATTTAAAACACAGGATATGTCAGGGAGCGGTGAACAAATATTGGCATTGGCCGGAGTAAATGCCATCAACAAAACTAAAAGTGAATTATATGCGCTATTCAATAAATTGTTAAATGCTGGAATGCATGGCCTGTGCTTTAGCCCCTATCTCGACAATCAAAAACCAGGCTCGCAGCTTACTGAGGAACAGATACAGCGAAGAATGGAAATTATCAAACCCTACACAAAATGGGTACGATCATTTTCCACTACCGATGGTAACGAAATGATACCCAGGGTAGCGCATGAACATGGTATAAAAACTTTAGTTGGAGCATGGTTAGGAACCAATAAAAGAATCAATGAGAAGGAAATAACCAATGTAATTAAAATTGCGAAGGAAGGCAATGCCGATATTGTTGCTGTGGGAAATGAAGTAATGTATCGTGGTGATTTACATGAAACTGAACTATTAAATTATATTTTGCAGGTTAAAAAAGCGCTGCCGGGCATACCTGTAGGATATGTTGATGCTTATTACGAATTTGAGCATCGCCCAAATATTACCGAAGCCTGTGATGTAATTCTGGCCAACTGTTATCCTTTCTGGGAGGGTTGCAGTATAGAATACTCTTTACTTTATATGAAAGACATGTACAACCGGGCAGTTAAAGCTGCACGCGGAAAGAAAGTGATTATCACAGAAACTGGCTGGCCCAGCGTTGGAGAGGAATTTTATGGTGCCGAACCATCAATTGAAAATGCACTTATTTACTTTATTAATTCCCAGCTTTGGTCTAAGGAAGATAATATAGATATTTTTTATTTTTCTTCTTTCGATGAACTATGGAAAATTAATGATGAAGGTGAAGTTGGTGCCTACTGGGGCTTATGGGATAGACAGGAAAAACTAAAATTTTCAAAATAATACAAAATTTGAAGACAGGTTTAAATTTAGCATCAGGAAATGCAATTTGTTACTCTGGCTTTAGGGATGGACAAAGCCCTGAAACAGGCATTTATCCTACATATGAGCAGGTAAAAGAAGATCTATTAATACTTGAAAACAATTGGAAATACCTGCGCCTATATGATTGTGACAAGATGAGCGAAATGGTATTGGATGTTATCCAAAAAGAACAGCTTAATTTTAAGATAATGCTGGGTGCCTTTATCGGAGCTGAAATGAATAATTTTGGTTGCCCCTGGGGCAAAACCTTTTCAGAAGAAGAATTAAATAATAATGCTGAAAAGAATCTTGGTCAGATTAAAAAACTGATTCAGATGGCCAACAAATACCAGGATATAATATTCTCATTATCAGCTGGAAATGAAGCCACTGTGCAGTGGACAGATCATTTTGTGCCAGTTAAAAAAGTAATTGAATATGTAAAAATGCTCAAAAAAGAAACAATCCAACCTGTTACATTCTGTGAAAATTATGTTCCCTGGCAAGATACACTCAGAAATCTTGTTGATGAAGTGGATTTTATTTCAATTCATACTTATCCGGTTTGGGAATATAAAAATATTCATGAAGCTTTGAGTTATACACAGCAAAACTATTATAGTGTTGCTGATAAATACCCTAATAAACCAGTTGTAATAACAGAAGCCGGATGGGCTACTAATTCAAATGGAAGGGGAATCTGCCCTGAAAATGTAAGTCAGGAACTTCAGGAAATATATTATAACGATTTGATGACATGGAGTAATGAAAAAAATATTCTCGTATTTGTTTTTGAAGCATTTGACGAACCCTGGAAAGGATCGGATGAAGCTCTGGAACCTGAAAAACACTGGGGCTTATTCACCGTAGATCGAAAACCTAAAAAAGTGATGCAAAAATTATTTATTTAAACTAAACATATGAAAAGCAATAAAGCTTATACGATTTCAGTCTCCCTGATTGTTGCTCTGGGAGGTTTTTTAATGGGTTTTGATGCCTCAGTGATTTCGGGGGTAGTTGAATTTATAGAACCTGCATTTGAATTAACAAAAATACAGTTGGGCTGGGCAGTTAGTTGTTTGACCCTAACAGCCACACTTGCAATGATGGTATCTGGTCCATTAAGTGATAAATTCGGTCGAAAAAAAGTGCTGATGTCGGCTGCATTATTATTTGCAGTTTCAGCAATTACATCTGCACTAGCCACCGAATTCTGGTTCTTTATCACTGCAAGAATGCTTGGTGGTTTTGGTGTAGGTGCCTCATTAATTACTGCACCAATGTATATTGCCGAAATTTCACCGCCTAAAATGAGGGGGAAAATGGTATCGTTCAACCAATTAAATATAGTAGTAGGTATTTCAGTTGCCTTCTTTTCAAATTTTCTGATTCTTAAATTAGGAAATTCTGACATTTCCTGGGCTGCTTCATTGAAACTGGGTGAACACAACTGGCGATGGATGCTTGGAGTAGAAACAATTCCTGCTGTTCTTTATTTCTTTTTTCTGCTTACCGTGCCTGAAAGTCCACGCTGGCTTGCTAAACAAGGGTTTCAGGACAAAGCTCTTGAAATCATGAAAAAGGCCAGTGGTAATGAAGCTGCAATAAAAGATATGCAAGCAATTGAAGAATCATTTAAAACAAATGATAATAAAGAAAAAGTTGCCTTAAAAGAGCTTTTTAAACCTGCCATGAAATTGGTACTCATAATTGGTGTGGGAATAGCTATCCTTCAGCAAATTACAGGAATAAACTCCGTATTTTTTTATGCCCCAATGATTTTTGAACAATCTGGCGTAGGTGTTGATGCCTCCTTTTCTCAAGCAATTTATGTCGGCTTAATTAATGTAGTATTTACCATTGTAGCCATGTGGCTGATTGACAGGCTGGGACGAAAGCCGTTGTTGATTATTGGTGTAACGGGAATTGCCCTTTCTATGTTTTTAATTGGTGGAAGTTTTAGTAATGCTACTTACAAATTAAGTGAGCAAAATATTCAGGAATTAAACAAAGATATTAACAACGACAGGATTTTTGAACTTCAGGACAAGATCTTTGAAAGTGACATCGAATTCCGCCAGGCAATTGCTACAACATTAGGTTTGGAAAAATCGCAGCAATTTGAATCGCAAATATTTAAACTGGCCACAAATATTAATTCCATTCTTATACTTATTGGAATATTGACATTTGTAGCATCTTTTGCTATTTCTCTCGGACCTGTAATGTGGGTATTATTTTCTGAACTTTTTCCAAACCGCCTCAGAGGATTGGCAATTTCTTTTGCCGGTTTTGTAAACTCAGCTGTTAGCTTCTCTGTTCAGCTGGTTTTTCCATGGGAACTTTCAAATCTGGGCAACTCCGGCACATTTTTCATTTACGGAATATTTGCAGCGGTTGGCCTTATATTTATCATCACATTAATTCCTGAAACCAAAGGTAAATCTCTGGAAGAATTGGAAAAAATTCTTGTTAAATCGAATTAATTTAATATTAATATACGCTCAATTATTATGAAAAAAATTCTCATTGCTCACCTGCTTGTACTTTTAATTCTGTCACTTTCGTGTGGACAAAATAAAAGTAATGCAAATGCTGAAAACGGACCAGTTAAAGTGGAATTAAAACAAACGAACGGTAAATATGAACTCTACCGGGATGGTAAACCCTATTATATTTATGGGGCAGGTTGCGAGTATGGTGATGTAACAAGCATTGCTGCGCACGGTGGAAATTCTTTCAGGACCTGGAGTACAGAAAACGGCAGAGAGTCCGGACTAGAAATACTTAATAAAGCCCTGGCAAATGGTCTGACTGTAATGATGGGTCTGGATTTAGAAAAAGAACGAAATGGCTTTGATTATAACAATGACAGCCTTGTAAAAAAACAGTTTGAATACATGAAAGCTGAAGTTATAAAATACAAAGATCATCCAGCATTATTGGGTTGGGGTCTTGGCAATGAGCTAAATCTGGATTACAGCAACAAAAAAGTGTGGGATGCGGTAAATGATCTGGCAAAGATGATACACGAAGTAGATGGGAATCACCCTGCCACAACTATGTTAGCTGGTATTCACAAAAATGATGTTGATTATATTAAAGCAAATTGTCCCGATATTGACTTTTTAAGTATACAAATGTATGGCGATGTGATAAATCTGCAACAAAGAATTAAGGATTCAGGTTGGGATGGTGCCTATATAGTGTCGGAATGGGGTGCTACCGGACACTGGGAAGTAGGCAAAACAGCATGGGACGCACCCATTGAGCAAACCAGCTCAGAAAAGGCTGATGCTATAAAAAACAGGTGGGACAAGGCCATCTATTCAAATAAAACGCATTGCCTGGGCTCCTATGTTTTTCTTTGGGGACAAAAGCAAGAAAGAACACCTACCTGGTATGGTCTTTTTCTGGAATCGGGAGAAGAAACTGAACCCATAGATGTAATGCACCAGGCATGGACAGGTAAATTGCCCGAAAACAGAGTACCAAGGCTCGATTCTATTTTTGTGAATGGCAAAACACGCTTTGAAAACATTAAGTTAAAAGCCGGCAACAATTATTATGTTGAAGTATTTGCAAGAGATTACGATGGTGATTCACTGACAATTACAAGCGAAATACTACCCGATATCCCTGAATATTATGGCACAGGTGGCGATTACGAAAAAAGACCCCCTACAATCCAAACCACCAAAAGCAAAGGCTTTAGCAATAAAATAGCTTTTAAATCGCCTGATAAGGATGGAGCATATCGGGTATTTATATACGTATACGATGGAAATAATAACGCGGCAACTGCGAATGTTCCATTTTATGTCGAAAAATGATTTATTAATTTAGGTTTGTTTTAGTTTTCCATAAATAGGTTCTTTCTTTCAGGGCTTTGCCAAGGCTTAGAGTATCAGGCAGGATGAAATGTCGTTTAGTTAAGCTCATTGCTATAATTTAACAAGGTCATTAGTCATTGGAAATTGGTCATTAAAGCCTGAAC
>JARGGF010000153.1 GCA_029210905.1 Bacteroidales bacterium
TTGGTTTTATCGCAAACTAAGAAAGGAAGATTTTATCCATCTTAAATCGGAAAATTTTATCCTTAAAATAAACCCGTTATTCAATTTAACCTATTCAAGGGACAGGGAGGCGGAACAAACGGCCTTCAATAACACCAGGGGCATTGAAATTAAGGGAAGTATTGGAACTAAATTTTTATTTTATTCTGCATTTTATGAAAATCAGGCTCGATTTGAGCCATATATTAATTCGGAAATACTGAATTCGCTGGTAGCACCCGGGCAAGGTGCTGTAAAAATACTTGAAAATAATAAATTTGATTTTTCAAGAGCTACCGGTTACTTGTCCTATAGCCCTGTTTCTAATTTAAATATTCAGGCAGGTCATTCAAAACACTTTATAGGCGAAGGTTATCGATCCTTATTGCTTTCTGATAATTCTTTCAATTATCCATTCCTGAAAATAAGTGCAACTTATGGTAAACTGAAATATACAGTACTTTGGAATCAATACCAAAGTTTTAATGGAGCATACTATAACTATCATCAGAGAAAATACGGAGCAATAAATTATTTGAGCTGGGTTCCCAAGCCCGGATATGAAATAGCTCTATTTGAAAGTGTTATGTGGCCAGGGAATACTGCTGAGAATAACAACAACTTTAATTTAAATTATTTTAATCCTCTTTTGTTTTCACGAAGCCTGATTTATGGACTGAATAATGAAAAAAATATTCTTTTAGGAATTAATACAAAAATAAGAATTTACCAATTTGCACAGTTTTTTGGACAATTGGCTCTTGATAATTTGGATAGAGAAAATGTCTCGGGGAATAATTATGCGTTTCAAGTAGGGATAAAACACTTTGATTTATTTCATGAAAAATTAAAAAATCAGACAATGTTTTTTCATGCAGAATTCAACTTTATTACTCCCTATACATATTCATGGGAAGATCCTTTGCAATCGTATACACATTATAATCAATCTCTTACTCATCCATCTGGCACCGGGCTAAAAGAAATTTTAGTAACCACAAAATACAATTTCAAAGATCTGGTTTTAGTACTAAGAGGATCCTATCTGGAAAACAGCATTGATACAATGGCTACTAATTTTGGAAGTAACCCTTTTTTGCCCAGCGAGTTAATTGATGGAGTAATTTCAAATATTGGCAATAAGCCAGGTCAGGGTATAAAAAATGAGCTTATCCATTTTTACTCAGAACTTAGTTTTTGTATTAACCCGGCAACAAATATGAAACTTTTTTTAGGAGCACATTATCGAAAATCGATGAACACAATAAACAAGAATGAAAGTATGTTCTATACCATTGGTATCAAAACAGACTTAAATAATTATTACTACGATTTTTAGCAAATTATTAATAATTTGAATATTACAATGTTCTACAACCTCTTTCAAAACAAATGGAAATTAATTATTTTAATAATTGCGCTAATTATTTCAGGAGCATTTATGTGGTATACAAACCAATTGGTTTCCAAGTTGGCTGAAGAAGAAAGGCAGAAAATCCAAATTTGGGCTGAAGCCAACAAAGAATTACAAGAAACACCATTGACTGGCGAAGTTTCGCTTTATATGTTTAAAATTATTTCAGAAAATAAAACAATTCCCCGGATTCTGGTTGATGGCAAAGGAAAAATTATTAACTCGATGAACCTGAATCCCGAAAAGGAGGAAGATCCGGTATACCTGGCGCAGGAATTACACTTAATGAAAGCGCAAAATGAGCCAATTGAGATAGAATTGTCCGACAATCAGAAAAACTACATCTATTATAAAGATTCAATTTTTCTAACAGATCTATATTATTATCCATTTTTACAATTTTTCATCATTTTGTTGTTTTTATCTGTTGTATATTTTGCAATAAGCATCTCAAAAAAGGCTGAGCAAAACCAGCTTTGGGTAGGTATGTCAAAAGAAACTGCCCATCAATTGGGTACACCAATTTCCTCATTGCTGGCCTGGGTTGAGCTTTTAAAAGCGCGCGAAGGTGATTCTACACTGGTAAACGAGGTTGGAAAAGACGTCAACCGCCTCGAAAAAATAACTGAACGTTTTTCCAGAATTGGATCAGCCCCTTTGCTAAAGGAGGCAAATATTTGCACAGTGCTAAAAAATGCATCGGAATATTTGCGGGTCAGGACCTCATCGAGAGTAGTATATATTCAACGATTCCCTGAAGATGAAAATGTTATTGCACCAATAAACATAGAATTGTTCGAATGGGTTATCGAAAATTTATGGAAAAATGCACTGGATGCCATGAATAATATTGGAGAAATAGTTGTTTCAGTTAAGCAAAACGGACATTCTGTTTATGTTGATATTACAGATACCGGAAAAGGAATTCCAAAATCGAAATTTAAGAGTGTATTTAAACCTGGTTTTACAACAAAGGTAAGAGGCTGGGGTTTAGGACTTTCACTTGCAAAACGTATCATAGAAAATTATCACAAGGGAAAAATATACATACGCTACTCAGAAATTGGCAGAGGAACAAACTTTAGAATTGTATTGAATAAATCCAAAAATAATCAAATAACAAATAACAAATAAATTTCAATAACTTATAACGAAAAATTCAAAACATATTCTTATGAAAATATACCACAATCCAAGATGCAGTAAAAGTAGAGCAGGTCTCCAATTTTTAAACGATAAAAAAGTGGAGGTTGAAGTAGTTGACTACCTAAAAAATCCACTTTCAGTTGAAGAATTGACAAAACTTTTTGAAAAATTGGGTAAAGCACCCTTTGAAATGATTAGGCAACATGAGGAGCTTTTCAAAAAAAAGTACAAAGGCAAAAATTTTTCTGATAAGGAATGGATACAAATAATAGCTGAAAACCCAAAGTTATTGCATCGGCCAATCGTTGAAAAAGAAGGTAAAGCTATTTGGGGCCAGCCCATCGAAGAGATTGGGAAACTGCTTTAAACATCTGAATTTTAAGCAGGTATTATAATTTTTTCGCCAAGAAATTTTGGATCTTTGCTTATAATATAAAGGTCAATCATTAATTTAACACGGGCAAAAAGTTCACGGATCTGGACCTTAATGCCATATTTTAGTTTAACTTCTCTGGCATTGTATCCAATAGCATTTATATTTTTATTACTGGCAATAAATATGGCTCTTCTATTATGAAAGGGCTGTGAGATAATAGTGATGTTAGTTTGTCCAAACACATCCCTGGAACGAACCACAGAATCAAGGGTTCTAAAACCTGCATAATCCAGTATAATTTTATCAGATGGCACTCCATTATTAATCAAATCATCGCGCATTTGAGCGGGTTCATTATAATTTTTCACACTATTATCGCCACTTACAATAATATAATCTACTTTGCCCTTTTTATACAATTCTGAAGCAGCAGAAATTCTGTATTTATAATACAAATTGATATTCCCATTTGATAAATATTTGTTTGTGCCCAATAACAAGCCTACATGATTTTTAGGAATTGAATCGGCTGAAGAATAAAGTAATTTTGAAGTACTTTTTTCAACGATTAAATGAGAAAAAAAAATCGCCAAAATAGAGAATAATATACTCCATTTCAATATTTTAAAATAAAACTTACGTTTTCCGAATTGTTTTTTTAAAGTGTTAAATATCATATATTCATAATATTCTATAATACTTACAAAAGAAACAAATTGTACCAGATTATCAAAAAAAACTATGCCTGGAGTCAATTAATGGATTAAAAACCCAGGCTTAATTAGTATATTGCAAATCTTTTATCTGTTTTGCAACATACAGAAAAGGAATTTCGTACAGAAACGATTCGTTTCTTTGGGATTATTGTTACTTTTGCCGTTCGAAAAAATCTTATTTTAGGCTTATGTGGAAAAGATTCGCCAGAATTATCCTTCATTACAGGATCATCATCTTATTAATTATTGCCTCTTTTACGATATATATGGCTTATCGGGCAAAAAATGTAACACTTGATTATAATTATGCCGCACTGCTGCCAAAAGACAATCCTTATTACGTTGAATTTGACAAATTTAAGAAGATTTTTGGCGAAGATGCCAATTTAACCATCATTGGAATTAAGGATTCATCTTTTTTCACACTTGACAAGTTTAATGACTGGAGAAATTTGCAAGACACCATTAAAAAAATTGATGGAGTAAAAAATGTTTTGTCAGTTGCAAATGCTGTTGATATCGTAAAAAATAGTGAACTAAAGAAATTTGAAGCAAAAAGTATTTTTGGAAAAAAAGTAAACAGCCAAAAGGATCTCGATAGCCTTGCACGGATTTTTAAAAACCGTGCTTTCTACAATGGTTTGATCTACAGCGATTCATCAAATGTTATTTTGATGGCCATTACCATGAAAACCAAGATCATTAACAGCAAAGCGCGGGAAGGCATGATGGCTGATATTGAAAAAATAGTTAATGCCTATGGTGAAAAGCACAAACTTGATATACATTATTCAGGACTGCCTTATTCAAGAACGAAAATTTCATTACTAATTCGTGGCGAACTTTTCATGTTCATTTTTCTGGCTATGTTTGTAACTGCCAGTATTTTATATATGTTTTTTCGCTCATTTAAGGTTGTTTTGTTCTCTATGCTTATTGTAGGAATAGGCGTTATATGGGCGGTAGGCTCAATGGATATTTTTGACTACAGAATTACCATTTTAACCGGAATGATTCCTCCTCTGATTATTGTTATAGGAATACCTAACAGTGTTTATTTGCTTAATAAATACCATAACGAGTATAAAAAACATGGGAATAAAATTAAGGCTTTACACACTATTATTAGAAAGGTAGGAAATGCAACATTTTTAACCAATCTTACAACTGCACTGGGATTCGCTACATTTATAGTAACCGGTAACCGTTTTCTGGTTGAATTTGGTGTTATTGCATCATTAAACATTATGGGAGTGTTTTTACTCTCGGTCACACTAATCCCTATCTTCTTTAGCTATCTGGCTCCACCAAAAGACAGGCATATTAAACATCTTGATTATAAGCTAGTTAATAAATTTATTGACCAACTTGTTTTTATGGTAAATCATAAAAGAAAATTAATTTATGGCCTGGTCACATTCATAGTTATTATAGGTGTTTATGGCATTACGCTTATAAAAACCGAAGGATATATTATCGATGATATCCCTCACGATGATCCTATCTATAAAGATTTAAAATTCTTAGAGAAAAATATTGGTGGTGTAATGCCACTTGAAATTACCATTGATACCAAAAAGAAAAAAGGGGTATTCCAATACGAAACGCTGCATAAAATGGACCTATTGATCAATAGGCTTTCAGAGCTTAGTGATTTATCAAAACCAACCTCAATTGTTGATGCACTTAAATTTGCGCGTCAGGCATATTATAATGGAAGTCCGACTTCATATAAAATGCCTTCGAAAAATGAATTGGCCTTTATATTTCCTTATCTTCCTGATCAACAAGATAATAGCAACTTCAATTTGATGAATTCTTTTGTTGACAGTAACTCACAAGTTACCAGAATAAGCTACCGCCTTAATGACATAGGCACCACAAAAAATAAAATAATTGCAGATACAATTACAAAAATTGCAGATGAAATTTTCCCGGAGGAAAAATACAATGTGAGTGTTACTGGTTCAAGCATAGTATTCACTCAGGGAACCAACTTTTTGGTTAAAAACCTTTTTTCAAGTCTTGCATTGGCCATTGGACTCATTGCATTCTTTATGGCCAGCATGTTTACTTCCTTAAGAATGATTATTATTTCTCTGATACCCAATTTTATTCCCCTGCTTTTTACTGCTGCGATAATGGGATATTTTCATATTCCCATAAAACCTTCTACCGTTCTTGTGTTTAGTATTGCTTTTGGTATCTCTGTTGACAATGCAATACATTTTCTGGCAAAATACCGGCAAGAACTAGTGATAGCTCAGGGAAATATTCATCAGGCAACAATTGTGGCCTTAAAAGAAACAGGAGTTAGTATTATATATACCGCAGGAATTTTATTTTTTGGTTTCGGCATTTTCATGGTTTCTAAATTTGGTGGAACTCAGGCACTTGGTTTGCTGGTTTCATTGACACTTTTAATTGCCATGCTTTCGAACCTGATTTTCCTGCCTACTTTGTTATTGACATTAAAACATTCTGTTTCAGATAAAATTAAGCCGTTAATTGAAACTGTTGAAAATGGCGATGACGATGAAGACGAAGACGTGGATCTAGGTTAATACAAAATACCTGCTTATAATGTATAGTTTTATAGAGCTACAAAATACTATCAACAACGAAATCCGGCAACTGGAATTTGGTAACAATCCTTCTGAACTCTACCAACCAATTAGTTATACGATAGATGCCGGGGGAAAACGAATGCGCCCCATTCTGGTCCTGGCTGCCTGCAATTTATTTTCTGATAACATCAAAATTGCAATATCGCCAGCCTTAGCTATGGAAGTTTTCCACAATTTCACGCTTTTGCATGATGATTTAATGGACAAGGCCGAAGTAAGACGCAACAGGCCCACTGTACATAAAAAATGGAATGATAATATTGCCATATTATCAGGTGATGCCATGCTGATAAAAGCTTACCAGCTGATAGTAAAAGCACCCTCAAAAAACCTGGCGCCAATCATTGAACTTTTTAATCAAACTGCGCTCGAAGTGTGCGAAGGGCAGCAATATGACATGAATTTTGAAGAACGCACAGATGTTTCTGAGGATGAGTATATTGAAATGATCAGACTTAAAACTTCAGTACTGGTTGCAGCAAGCCTTAAAATTGGGGCACTATGCGCCGATGCAAATGAAAAAGACGCACAAAATTTATATGATTTTGGGGTCAACCTGGGACTTGCTTTTCAATTGCAGGATGATTACCTTGACACATACGGTAACCCGGATACCTTTGGTAAAAAAATTGGCGGCGATATTATTGCAAATAAAAAAACTTATATGCTTATTAAAGCACAGGAATTAGCCAAAGGAGAACAAGCAGAAACCCTAAAACTGCTAATTACTAAAAATTCTGTTGCGCCTGATGAGAAAATTAATAAAATCATTCAGATATACAACAATCTAAATATCAAAATGTTAGTCAAAGATAAAATGAATTTTTATTATCAGTTGGCAATAGACTCATTTAATAGCGTGAATGTTGATGCTGAAAAAAAATCGGTGCTAAAAGATTTAGCCAATAAATTAATGGAGAGAGAGAGTTAGTTTAATTAAAATAGTCATTAGACACTGGTCATTAAATGACTAAAGACTAGTGTCTAATGACCTATTTTTTTAGGAGCATAATAGTTAAATAAGCGAAATTGATTTACTTATTGGAAAAACATCAACCTGCCCCTTCCGCAGCTGGCATCGCCCCAGAACGCAAAAGTATAATTTACCTCAAGAGTTGCTTTTAAAGTAAAAGGTGTGGTTTTAGCGGTAAAGTTTCCTTGTGGTATATAAACTCCATCATTTAGCACATAAAAATCTTCGTTTTCCTGAAAGTTGCCAATTCCATAAGAGCCTCTGATGCCCAGGTTCACCTGCAACCTGTCACCATTATAAACCGCAAAGCCCATGCCTGCAATTATGCTTGTAAATTTTTCTGAGAAATTTAGAAGATAATCACCATTTATATCCTCTGTATAATTACCATCTATTGAATTCTCTACACTTGCCGATTTAAGTGTGGAAAATTTTGGCCCTGCTTCAAAATAAAAGCCGTATGGGCTGGTAAACCTAAGTGCAAATATAATATCAAGCGATTTAAATTTTTGGGTTTTTGTATAAGGATCGTTTATTCCATCTCCTATACTGTAATCCTGACTAAATCCACCATTAAGTACTTCGGCACCAATACCAATATAATCGCCATAAGTAAGTCCAAACCTGCCACCATACTCGTAAGATGGGCTTAAAAAATCCTGCGATACATTTTTGTCGGCACTAACATCCTTGTTAAACAACATGGTTCCACCAAAACCGCCCTTTACAGAAAGACTCAACCACTTAATTTCACCATTGCCACCATGTCGCTGGGCATAAACAGTACTTATCAGTATCGTAAACAAAAAAAGGAAAACTTTTCTCATACTTTTTTTTATTAAATTCTATCAACATCATTATCTACTATAAGATGCCTAAATTCACAG
>JARGGF010000154.1 GCA_029210905.1 Bacteroidales bacterium
TCTCGTCACCTTTTTTTTCTAAACTTTGTGGAACAAAAGCTTCATATAGCGTTTTTTCAGCAACAAGTATATTATTTTCAAGGGCAAGGTTCCACCTCCATAAATCCTCAACTGTAGTGAAAACACCTTTATCACCATAAACACCATCCTGATAGGTTGGTAATGCAACTGTCCATTTAAAATGGTATCCAGTGGCTGCCTGATAAATCCTGTCTTGCTTTCCATTGATAAATATATGGGTCGATTTCATCCCTGCTTTTTTGAATATTTCTTCACGCATAAAATCAACAAAATTTTTCCCGGATACATTTTCTACAATGCTTGCTAAAAGTACATAATTGGTATTACAATAATCAAAGCGGATATCTGGCTGATAGTAAGGTAAAGGTATAGAATCAACCATTAATTTTACAACATCCTTGTTATATATAATTGTTTCTCTATCAGTATATTGATCGCAAAAGTAATTATAATTTGGCATCCCAGAACGATGACTTAGTAACTGCCTGATGGTGATGCCATGATATGGAAATCCAGGGATGTATTTTTTTACATCATCATTATATTGCAAAAGTCCTCTTTCCTTAAGAATTAGTATAGCCATTGATGTAAAAGTTTTACTCACTGAGGCTATCTGAAAACTACTTTTTAGGCTTAAAGTATCTTTCCTGCCATAATTTGAATACCCAAAATAGTTTTGATAGATAACTTCCCCGTCTTTTGCCACTATAATGTTTCCATTAAATCGTGTTGTATTGCACAGATTTTTGAACCACTTGTCAATTTGGTCACTATACTTATTATTCCAGTGAGTTTCCAAACTATCTTGATCAGTCTTAAAACTTTTAGCAAATTTTTTATGCGAATTATTGTCTGAATTACAATCAGTAAATAAAAAAAGCAGAAATAAAAGTAAGTACGAAAAATTTAATACGATTTTGAGGTTTTTATCCAATTTCATCCACCCTGTTTTTTTCAGCATAATATACGTATCCTTTTACATTTGGATAATTCATTTTTTTCAATAATTCAATATATTCTTTTACCTGGTCAATTGATTCGTGATAATATTCGCCAAATTTAAAATCAATTACCAGCGTTTCTTTTGGGCTGATAAGCACCCTGTCCGGAATTCTTATCTTACCGGAAATATCCAAAATGGCATCTTCGGTTTTTATTTCCCAACTATCTGAAAACCAATCAGTAACTACTGGTCTGGAAATCATAGTTTCTACTTTTTCAACCAATGACTTTTTCTCATCTGAATTTATTTTGCCAGCATAATAAAACTCATCAATTATTTCAGCTATTTCGTTTTTATTTCTTATTCTTGAAAATATTTCGTGCATCAAGGTTCCGTAATTGACTTTGCTTTCAATATATTCCAGACTTTTAATAAAAAAATCATCAGCTTTGTGCTGAATATTAATTTTTGTATTCCAATCGCCGGTTGGATAATTCTCTATGGTGAATGATGGTTTTTCTGTCATTTTTTTTACAAACTTATCGCCATCAATATCATTATAATCTTTTTTAAGTTCAAAGAGATTTGTTTCGGCAAAGAAAAACTTGTTTATATTTATTAATCCATCAATTTCTAATGGTGTAGCTACAGCATTTATTAACAAATCAGCAACAGAAGTAATTCCATTTGTTTCTTTAAAGGGTGCCATAACGATTAACTCCTCGCGTGAGCGTGTAAATGCAACATAAAGCATGTTGAGCGCATCAATCAGAGAGTAAAGCAATTCTTCATAATATTCTTTATAAAATATGCTGTTAACCAGATATTTACGAAAAATAAGCGGAAATCTTTTGTAGTGGCTAAATGGTTCAATTTCCGAACTTGTCCATAAAATGGTATCCTGAAAAGAGGACGGCTTTAAATCCCAGTCGCAATAAGGTATAATTACTACCTTAAATGCCAGTCCTTTAGATTTATGTATTGAAAGTATTTTTAAAGCATCTTGTTGGTCAGAAAGTTGCACAGAATTCAATTTTCCCTTTTCTTCCCACCATTCTAAAAAGGCTCCCAAATCAATGGCCTCGTTTTGACCAAAATCAGCTATTAAATCCTGAAATGTTTGTAAATAAGCTAGTTGACCCTTGATCTGATTTAAGGAAAAAATCTGACACAGCAATTCTGTTATCTCGTAGATGGTTAAACGCCTTAATTTTTCAATATTTTCAAAAAATGATGAAGGTAAAAGTCCTTGAATTTTAGCAATTTGCTCATTTACAAAATAATAATGGTCAACTTCCTCTTCTTTTCTAAATATCTGATTATAAATTACAATCAATGCATTAAAATGAATTTTATCAGTAGGTTCTTTCAAATAATGCATGGCATTGATGATGATTTGTACAATTGGAGAATTTATCAACATTAAGGATTCAGAGGAAATAATCTGATATTTTAACGAATCTGGTTGTGAATTTTGATAGTCAAGAAGCAAATTAGCGACTCGTCTTCCTTCACTATTTTTCCTTACCAAAATGGCAATATCACCGGGCTGGTAGTTTTTCTGGTTAAGCAATTGTTCGATGGTTAAAGGCAGGTCTTCATCCACTTCGTTTTGCCAGTCTTTGCTCAAACCATTTTTTCGGTAGAATTTAATTTTCACCCTTCCGCCAAGCTTGCCTTGTTTGTCAGGTAGTTTCTGAAAAGTGTCAGCATAGGCACGTGATATCACTTGTTTAAACTGTTTATCAAAGCCTTCTGATATAAGTTTATTGTCTCCTGCATTAAGTTCATTATCAAATAATTGCTGTAAGCTGTCAGACGCAACTTTAAAAAAGTAATTGTTAAAATCAAGTATGTTTTTTTTACTTCTCCAGTTTGTTTCCAGTGTTTTGTGCTCAATATAGTTCGAGCCGATTTCTTCGTCAACTTTTGATAGTAACAGGCTCCAGTCGCCTCCACGCCAACGGTAGATGGACTGTTTAATATCACCTACAATAAGATTGGATTGTCCTTCGGCCAAACTGTTCTGTACCAGAGGCTTAAAGTTTTGCCATTGAAAACCTGATGTATCCTGAAATTCATCAATTAAAACATGATGATATCGATTTCCAATTTTTTCATAAATAAAAGGGGCATCGTTTCCAGCTATGATTTCTTTTAGAATCCTTGTAGTGTCGCTTATCAGCAATAAATTATTTCTACTCCGGTATTCAGGTAATAAGGCGGCCAGTTTTCTAAGTATTCCAAATGCATGAAAGGCTGATAGGATATTATTTGCGCCGAGATAATATTTAAAATCGCTTTCTAAAAGTTGTATAGCTTTGTTTAAGAGCGGGTTAAGTTGATAATAAAGTGATTCTATTATTGTTTTAGTATCTGCTTTTGCGGTTTTGTTCGACCAATTTTCTAAATTATCAACTAATCCATTAACAGTGGCACTAGGCAGATAGTCATCCTGATTTTTTGGTTCAATGATTTTTTGAGTAAGATATGCACCCAGAAGTTTCATCTTGTTGCCAAGTGAACCATCTTCAACTTTAATTGAAGCTGTTATTGCAACTGCTTCCTGACCTATTTTTGACATTTGTTCTTCAAATGCCTGTTTTATTTTATTCAGTTGGTTAAAATAAGTCAAAAGATGTTCAAACTCATCCTCACTATTTTCCTCACCAAAGGTTTGAAATTGTTCTTTAAATATTTCCCTGGCCAGTTTGTTAATTTCGGTTCGGAAGTCCCAGTTTTTTCCTTCGTCCATTTTATAATTGGCAAAATGGATGAGCCACTCCCTAAGATTTTTATCTGTATCTATCTGTTTATAAAGCATTTCAGTAATATCAGACAAAACCTTTTGGGTGTCAAGTTCAATTCTGTAGCCACTTTCTATTCCAATTTCATAGGTAAAGGATTTTATTACTTTTTGTACAAAACTATCTATGGTGGACAAGGAAAAATAACTGTAATTATGTAGTATGTTGTCTCTTATCTTTTTAGTTTTTTCAATGATTTCCGTTTCTTTGGCTTTTTTATCGATTGAATAAAAAACATGGTAAAAATCAGCTTTATCGCCCTTGTCGATAATTTCGTTAAGCGATTCAAGAATTCGCTGCTTCATTTCTTCAGCTGCCTTGTTTGTGAATGTTACGGCCAAAACCCGCTTGAAATTATCGGGATATTGAGCTGCTAAACTAAGGTATTCCTCTGTTAATGAGTGGGTTTTACCCGACCCGGCTGAAGCTTTGTATATTTTTAGTTTTGACATTCCTGCAAAATTACTTTTTTTTTGCTTTTTGCATTCATTGCAAAGGAAAACAATCCTTTTTATTTACTTTAGCTTTTATGTTAACCGATTTGTTATCTCAATACAATCTCTATTCCTGGCAAATACTTAGCATAGTATTCATTGCCGGCTTTCTGGCTGGATTTATAAATACGTTTGCAGGTTCCGGAACAGCAATCAATTATTTTTTGTTTGCAATTTTGGGGATGCCCATGAATGTTGCTAGCGGAACAGTCAGGCTGGGTGTTATCATGCAGGCCATAGCAAATTCCATACAGTTCTATAAAAAAGGACAATTAGATTTGGTTAAGGGACTGTTTATCTCTATACCTGTTACATTAGGCTCAATAATAGGTGCTGAAATTGCCGTAAACATTGACATTCGTATCTTTGAAAAAGTGATTGGACTGGCTTTGTTGTTTATGTTATTTCTGCTCTTTTACAATTCTGATCGATGGATTAAAGGCAAAAAAATTTTAAGTACAAGAAAGGTTACCATTTGGCATTTAGTTGCTTATTTTTTAATCGGTATTTATGGGGGTTTTGTTCATATTGGGGTGGGAATATTTTTAATGACCGCCTTTGTCTGGATTTCTGGCTATGATTTAGTTAAAGCTGCAGCAATTAAAATTTTTGTGGTATTAATCTATACTCCTTTTGTATTTGCTGTTTTTATTGCAAATGATCAGGTTGAATACATCATTGGAATTGTTACAGGGCTTGGAAATCTGGCTGGAGGCATGCTGGCAGCAAATCTGGCCCTGAAATGGGGAGCCAATTTTGTAAGATACATGCTAATTTTGTTTTTGACTATTTTTAGTTTAAAATTACTTGGGTTCATCGATTTCTAATGTAATACTTGCTTATTTTTTCAAAATATTGTATTTTCAATAAATATTATTTTGCTATTATAGCCAAAAATATAGGCACAAAAAAAATATTTCCAATATATTGCCTGCGCAATCAAATAAACAAGGAATAAATGAAAATACAAATTTACATACTGGGCTTATTCTTCAGTTTTCTTTTTCAAATTGATTCAATTGCCCAGGAAAAAAAGAATAAAGAGCAAAAAGATTATCAAAATAGTACCTTGTTCAATAGCGTTAAACCTATTGATTTACAATTGTATATTGATAAAAAGGATTTGCTTAGAGATGTAGGAGATGATAGAAAATATCATCCCGCTTTGGTCAGGTTATTGGATACTGAAAAAGAACACACAGATTATACAATAAAACTTAAGACCAGAGGTAATTTTAGGCGAAATCCTGACAATTGCAATATGGCTCCACTGAGGTTCAAAATTCCAAAAAAAATAAGGCGTGGTGAAAATATTTTTGCAGGTCAGCATAAATTAAAGTTTGTTTTACCCTGCCGGCAAAATAATGAACGATTTCAGGAATATGTTATTCAGGAATACTTAATATACAAAATCTATAATTTACTTAGCGATGCAAGTTATCGTGTTCGGTTGGCAAATATTGAATTGGTTGACAGCTTAGAGAAAGACAAATCCCTTAAATTTACTGGTTTTTTTCTTGAGGAAACCGATCAAATGGCTTCAAGGCTTAACGGCAAGGTGTTGAACTTTAAGCGGTTTCATCCTGCCAATGTAAACAAAGAACAAATGACCATGATGGTAGTATTTCAATATTTAATTGGAAATACTGATTGGTCTGTTGATGTTGGGCATAATATAAAACTTCTTTTTGTTAATAATCAGAATGTCCCGTTTGCCATCCCATACGATTTTGATTGGTCTGGAATTGTTAATGCAGCTTATGCAAAACCTTCTGAACAACTAAATATTACAACTGTTAGAGAAAGAACATTTAGAGGATATAAACGTTCTATGGAAGAATTTGAACCTATGGTCAAGCTTTTTAATGAAAAAAAGGAAGAAATTTATAACTTGTACCGTAATTGCGAATTGTTAAGTGAAAAATCAAGAGAAAAAACAATTAAATATATTGATGAATTTTATGAAATTATAAACGATCAAAAAAAAATTGAAAAGGAATTTATTAAGAATTCCAGAAAAAACTAGGTACTTACGATTCTTTGCAGATCATAAGCCTGGTTAAGAAAAATGTTTGTAAAAAGATGCGACGAAGTTTTAAACTACAGCTTAAGTAAATTGTATGAGAATTTAAAATTTGAATGCAGCCAATGAATAGCTTATTTATTGAAGATACCTTATTAAGTTTTGGTGTAATTTTTGATTTATAAAACCATGCACGAAACCTACAAAACCATATTAAAATGCATCAAACTAAAGAAATAAAAGTTTTCATTATCGAAGATGATTTTGTCTTTATTGAAATTCTGACAAATATTATCGATTCAATTAATGAAGAAATAGCTGAAAAAAAAATCAAAATCGTCTATAATACTTACTATAGTGCAAAAGAGGCAGGATTCGAATTAAGTTGTAATCCGGATATCGTATTACTTGACTATTTTATAATGGATGATGAACTAAATGCAGATACAGGCACTAAATTACTTCGCGATATAAAGGAACACGATGCATCCATAGAGGTAATAGTTGTTTCGGGACAGGAAAGTGCAGATGTTAAGGATGATTTACTTAAGAAAGGTGCAACTGCATACATTTCAAAAGACGAGAATTCATTGGCCACATTAAAACCGCTATTGATGGAAATTGTCACAAAACGGTTTGCCTAAGTACAATTTTTTTAATAACATTACTTGGTTGTAGACGTTTTAATGTAATAAATAAAAAATATACATATGAAGCTAATTGTTATTTTATTTTCACTGATACTTTTTGGTTCATATCAAACGGAAACCTATTACATTATTAAAGTAAAAGGTGATATAGTGAACCTTAATTCTGGCAAACATTTGAGCCAGGGCGATGCAATACTTGCTACTGATGAGTTAAAATTCTCTGATAAAGATGCAATGGCTCTTGTAATTAGTGACACACGGGGACGTTTTAAACTAAAATTTCCTGAAAATAAAGACAATGATAAATTTGAATTTACCTCGTTTGTTAAAAGTGCACTTGTCGGTACCAATAAAATTCAGTTTAGTACCCGAAGTATCATTACTAACGCCGCCATTAAAGACCTAAAAGAATTTCTGGGTGATGATGAATTTACTGTAATAGGAAACAGCCTTGAAGTAAAATTAAACGAAAAGGATTTTTCGAATCAAAAAATAATTGCAAAGTATGATAGAAATGGAAATCTCATAGATAAAAACCTTGTTGGTGATGATAATACCTTTTCTCTTTCAAGAAATATATTAGGTGTAAAAGCTTATGGTGAAGCAAAACTTTATCACGTTGATTTTTACAAACTAAAAACTGATGATGAGCAAATAGAAAAAATTACCAGATTAGATGTAAATTTTATTGATAAAGCTACTTTACAGGACGAGTTTAAAACAATAATTGGGGTGTATAAAAAGAAAGAATATACACAAGCACAGATGAAAGCTTTTTTGATGGAGTATTTTATTGATTTTTATGGAAATACACATCTATATTTTCTTAGTGAATTTGTTGAAAAAGTGATTACAGAAAATATGAATTAAAACTTAGAATGTATTTAATTGGTAGAAAAGTAAAAAGAAGAACGATAGTGCTTTTTTTAGTCCTTCATTCTTTTTTTTTAACTGCAATGTCAATTTATTTACTCAATTTACCCTTTGTATACGAGGATGAATTATACCTGGTACAGGCTACCTCAATAGTGAAAAAGTTACTTATCAAAACCAGGGAAAAGCCAGACAGAAATAGGTTTTTATTTGTAAATGTGTCCTGGGAGAAACAATTGATTGATAAAATGGACAGTGAAGGGTTTCCGCTTGGAAATCAGGTAATTACAGATAGAGAAAAACTTGCATCTTTTTTTAAAAAAGTAAACGACTTTCCG
>JARGGF010000155.1 GCA_029210905.1 Bacteroidales bacterium
TTTACCATTTATTCTCACTGCTGCAGGTATTGCCAATGAGGCTGATGCAGGCAAAGTGGCACCTTCGGTTATCTGGTCATTTTATATTGGAGGCTCTTTGCTTTTGTTAAGTGTATTGGTTACTGTATTTAAGACAAAGGAACACCCTCCAAAAGAATTTGAAGCCTATAATGATATTACCGAAGCAGATAAGTTGCACAAGGAAAATATCTGGAAACTTTTAAAAAACATGCCAAAAACAATGAAACAGTTATCAATTGTTCAGTTGTTTTCATGGTTCCCTTTGTTTTTATTATGGGTTTATTCTACTACTGCCATATCGCAGCATTATTTTGGGGTTCCAATAAGTTATAATGCTGAAACAGAAACAGATATGTCAATCCGGCGTGCTTTTGATGAAGCAGGCAACTGGGTGGGTATTTGTTTTGCTGTTTATAGTTTGGTGGCTGCCTTGTTCTCTATAGTAATGCCATATTTTATTAAACTCACCAACAGAAAGTTTGTATATTCAATGGCTTTGGTACTTGGTGGATTGGGCTATATTTCCACTTATTTATTCAGCAGTCAATACATGCTTTTGATTTCAATGGTAGGAATAGGTATTGCATGGGCAGGAATATTAGCCTTGCCATATGCAATTCTTTCGGGTTCTATACCTGCTAAAAGAATGGGAATTTATATGGGCTTGTTTAATCTAACCGTGGTGGTTCCGCAAATTTTTAGCGGAGTATTTGGTGGGCCAATTTTAAGAACATTTTTTGGTGGTCAAGGTATTTACATACTTGTTATGGCCGGGGTTATTATGTTACTTGGAAGTATTAGTGTTCTTTTTGTAAAAGATGTTTCAGTTGAAACAAATCAAATAATAGGAGGAAAAGGTGGACATTAAAGCATTAATTTTTGACCTGGACGGTGTAGTGGTTGATACTGCAAAGTATCATTATTTGGCATGGAAAAAATTGGCTGATGAGTTGGGTTTTTTCTTTTCCGAAAAAGATAATGAGCGGTTAAAAGGAGTTTCAAGAGTTCGTTCACTTGAAATTTTATTGGAAGTAGGTGGGGTTCAGCTGGAAGAAGATGTTAAAAAGAAATTGGCTGCAAAAAAAAATGAAGATTATCTGGCTTATATTAAAAAAATGACACCGGATGAAATATTACCGGGTGTAATCAATTTTTTGGAAGAAGCCCGCATAAGAGGTTTAAAAACTGCAATTGGCTCGGCCAGCAAAAATGCAGTAACTATTTTAGAAACTGTTCAACTACTCGATTATTTTGATGAAATAATTGATGGTAACGAAGTTAGTAAAGCAAAACCAGATCCTGAGGTGTTTCTGAATGCCGCCAGAAAATTAGGAGTTAAAACCCAGGAATGTATCGTTTTTGAAGATGCCGAAGCCGGCATTGAAGCTGCCATTAACGGGGCATTTCATGTTGTCGGTATTGGAGATAAAAATACACTAAATAAAGCCGAGATGGTAATTCCCGGTTTTGCTGAGGTAAGTCTTGATACTTTCCTTAAATTGGGTAAGTAGAATAATAAAGTTTGCCTTATTGATAAATAAAATATTTGAAAATAATAACTCTGTTTATAAATAAATAAAATCAGCTTGAAGATTTTAAATATTTTAAAGGCATAAAAAAAATAAAAAAGTATTCAATTTAACTACTTGGTTTTTCAGGTTTAAGCATAGAATACTTAAAGGTAAAATTCACATATACAATTAATTAACTAAAAAAATACACGAGTGAAAACATATTATAAAACTGAAGAATGGAGCATCATTGAAGAAGGCTTTTCACCGGAGGATCATAAAAAATCAGAAAGTATTTTTAGCATTGGTAATGGTAGGATAGGGCAGCGCGCTAATTTTGAAGAAAAGTATAGTGGTGAAAGCCTGCAAGGAAGCTATGTGGCAGGTGTATATTACCCTGATAAAACCAGAGTAGGTTGGTGGAAAAATGGCTATCCGGAATATTTTGCAAAAGTTTTGAATGCTCCCAACTGGATAGGTATTAATGTTAAAGTTGAAGGTTTAGAATTGGATCTGGCCAAATGTAAGATCAGCAATTTTAAACGGACTCTTAATATGAAAGAGGGGTATCTGGAAAGAATATTTACTGCTGAGCTTGAAAATGGAAAAATAATAAAAGTGCTGGCAAAAAGATTTGTTAGCATGGCGAACCCTGAATTAGCTGCTATCAAATATTCCGTCACCCCAATAAATTTTAGCGGGAAGATAAGTTTTGAGCCATATATTTATGCTGATATTAAAAATGAAGACGCAAATTACGATGAAAAATTCTGGCTGGAAGTTATGCGAGAGGTGGAAAGCAATGCTGGTTACATTATTGCCGAAACAAAAAAGACTGCTTTTCAGGTAGCAACTGGGATGCGCTTTAATATAACTCAGGATCATGTTAGTTTTGGTTTTGATGTAGTTACTTATGAAAAGGAAAAGTACATATCCAATCATGTAACCGTTGATTGCAAAAAAGATCAGGAAACTGTTCTTTATAAATACGTTGCCTGTATTTCATCGGAATATTATGATAAGAAAGAATTACTGACAAAAGTCAAATTGTTGGCAAATAATGCCGCTTCAGCAGGTTTTGAACTGCTGCTTAATGATCATATTAAAGTATGGGACGCTAAATGGAAGGAAAGCGATATTATTATTGAAGGCGATACTGCCGCCCAGCAAGGGATCCGATTTAATATTTTTCAGCTTAACCAGACCTATACCGGCGAGGACGAAAGATTAAATATTGGACCAAAGGGTTTTACAGGAGAAAAATATGGTGGTTCAACCTATTGGGATACCGAAGCTTATTGCGTTCCTTTTTATTTGAGTACTGCAGACGAATCAGTGAGCAAAAACTTGCTTAAATATCGATTCAAGCACCTTGAAAAAGCAATAGAAAACGGGGCAAAGCTGGGTTTTAAAAATAATGCCGCACTTTATCCAATGGTTACCATGAATGGTGAAGAATGCCACAATGAATGGGAAATTACTTTTGAAGAAATTCACAGAAACGGTGCCATTGCCTATGCCATTTATAATTATGTTGAATATACAGGCGATAAAAATTATTTAGCAGAATTTGGTCTTGAAGTTTTAATGGCTATTTCAAGATTCTGGGCTCAGAGGGTGAGCTATTCAGAAGCAAAAAATCAATACGTTATGCTGGGTGTTACCGGTCCTAACGAGTACGAAAACAATGTAAACAACAATTGGTATACTAATTATATAGCAAAATGGACATTAAGCTATACCATTGAAGTACTTGATTTTGTTAAAAACCACGATAAGCAGCACTATAATGAGATTCTTAGTAAGTGGAATTTTAATGCTGATGCTGAAGTTAAGCACTGGAATGAGGTAATTAATAAGATATATTTACCTGAAGATCAGAAGCTTCAAATATTTTTGCAACAAGAAGGTTATTTGGATAAGGAACAAATTTTAGTAAAAGATTTGGATATCTCTGAAAGGCCTTTGAACCAAAAGTGGTCGTGGGACCGTATACTCCGCTCTTGTTTTATTAAACAAGCAGATGTTTTACAAGGACTTTTCTTTTTCGAGAAAGATTTTGATACAGAAACTATCGCCAGAAATTTTGATTTTTATGAGGCACGTACAGTTCATGAATCTTCCTTGTCGCCTTGTATTCATGCTATCATTGCGGCCAAAATTGGGCGTAAGGAAAAAGCATATGAAATGTATCTTCGCACCGCCCGATTAGATCTTGATGATTACAACCACGAGGCCGATGAAGGATTGCATATTACAAGTATGGCAGGTAGCTGGATGTCAGTAATTTACGGTTTTGGTGGAATGCGGATTAAAAATGGTGAATTACATTTTAATCCCTATGTTCCTGCTGAATGGCAGACCTATGCATTTAAAATAAAGTATAGAAAGTCTCTGTTAAATATTAAAATCTCCCGAAAAAATATTGATATTACAAATAATTCCGATGTTAAGACCATTTTTTATTTAAAAGATAAGCAATATACCATATTACCAAATGAAGTAATTGCAGTTTCGAATGATCTTAAGCTTTCGGTATCTGAATAAATTGTTTTCATAATTTTCAGCATGTGTTATTTTGGATACTTAATGTTTTATTGATAATTTGGTTGAGCAGTTGGCTCAACCAAACTTAAGGATAGAACTCTTATTTCCATTTAACAATATAAAGTAAGCAGCTTTACATGCATTAATATGCCAAAAAAGATTTTTTTTATTTTATACATGTGTTTTGTGAATCAATGATTTATATAAAGCATTTTACAATTTGATTATTTAGTAAGCTGAATTTAAAAGCCTAAAAAAATGAAGAAAATATTCCTACCATTCATCGTTTTTGCATTAGTTGTAACAGTGATTTTTAGTTTTTCCTGTAACAGTAAGTCTGGTGCTGAAAAAAATTCCACTACCAGCGATTCCGGACAATTTCTGGTAAACCATCCTGATTGGATTAAGCGTGCAAATATTTATGAAGTAAATTTGCGCCAGTATTCACCTGGTGGCACTATAAAGGAATTCGAAGCCCATTTGCCCAGATTAAAAGAAATGGGAGTAGATATTTTATGGTTTATGCCCATTTATCCAATTGGCAAAGTGAATATGAAAGCCACTCAAAACCAGATGGTTGAAGAAATTGAAAATCCACTTGAGCGAGAAAAGTATCTTGGCAGTTACTATGCCATTAAAGATTATCTGGATGTGAATCCCGAGTTTGGGACCCTTGAGGAGTTTAAAGCTCTGGTAGAAAAAATTCATGAGATGGGAATGTATGTTATTCTCGATATTGCTGTTAATCACACCGCATGGGATCATGCCTGGATAAAATCGCACCCTGAATATTATACCAGGGTCGAAAAAGGTACTACACCATGGAATCCGGAATGGATGAAACAACATACTGCATATTTTCAGATGCTACAGGAATTGGGAATGACTTATCCGATTTTCCCGAATGAGACCGATTGGTGGGATACTGCCGATTTAAATTATGACAATCAGGATCTTAGGGATGAAATGGTTAAAATATTCAAATTCTGGGTTTCCGAAATCAATGTTGATGGATACAGATGTGATGTAGCGGGTATGGTTCCTACCGATTTTTGGGAGGACCTTCGTCCAAAGCTTGATTCAATAAAACCTGTTTTTATGCTTGCAGAGGCTGAACAGGTTGATTTACACTATAAATCCTTTGATGCTACTTATGGGTGGGAATTTCATCATGTGATGAATAATATTGCACAGGGCAAAAAAAATGTGAAGGCGCTTGATAGTTATTTTACAAAAGACACTGCAACCTATCCTGCTAGTGCTATTCGTATGCAATTTATCACAAATCACGATGAGAATTCCTGGAATGGAACCATTCAGGAGCGCCTGGGTGATGCCAGCAAAACCATGGCTGTTCTTTATTTTACCATACCTGGAATGCCTCTAATCTATAGTGGACAAGAAGCAGGTCTGAATAAACGGTTAAAGTTTTTTGAAAAAGATACCATAGATTGGAATCAGGATAATAAGCTGAGCGGCTTTTACAAAGAACTAATTGCTCTAAAATTGGATAATTCTGCACTTTGGAATGGAAGTAAAGGTGCTGAATTGCAGCGTATTAAAACAACTAATGATTCAACTGCTTATGCTTTTATACGCGAAGATGAAAATAGTAAAGTTTTGGTATTGATGAATTTATCTGATGCAAGTTTAACATTTTCATTGGATACTAAAAAAGATTTCAAAGGAATGAAGGAGTATTTTGGTAATGCTTCTTTTAACAACAATGATTTTGAATTAAATGCCTGGGAATACAGGGTTTATACAAAATAGCATAAAGATTTTTCATAACAAGTTGTTAGGTTAATTTAGATTAATGGATGAGTATCTGCAGGTAAGGAAAGGAATGCCTTACCTGCTTTTTTACTGCTTAGTAACTGATATTTCGCTTTTAAGGAAATACCTGACAATGTAAATGTTTGATTTTATGCATAATACAATTAAAATTGATAATTCAACAGTACTTTTTTCTAACAAATTTAAGGAGGATTGTTTAATTTAATTTATTTTCTCTATTTTGTAATAGATAAAAAAATAAAGATCAGTTACAACAGGCTTAAAAAATTGAGAAAGAAATTATGAGCAATTCATTAAACAGTTTATTTGATGTTAAACATGTGGATTGGTGCAAAAATGCAACCATCTATGAGGTTTATCTAAGGCAATATACACCATCAGGGACAATTAACGAGTTTTCGAATTACCTGCCAAGACTCAAGGAATTGGGAGTTGATATATTATGGCTAATGCCCATCCAGCCCATTGGAGAAAAAAACAGGAAAGGAAGCATGGGAAGTCCTTATGCTATAAGGGATTACGTGTCGGTAAACAAGGACATGGGCACACTTGACGACTTAATAAAATTAGTAAAACAGGCACATGATTTAGGCATGCATGTGATATTAGATTGGGTAGCAAACCATACAGCCTGGGATCATACCTGGATAGACGAGCATCCTGAATTTTATATGCATGATGCTGAAGGAAATATTATTCACCCTGCGCATACTGATTGGTACGATGTTGCTGATCTTAATTTTGAGAATCAAGGGCTTAGAACAAAGATGATAGAATCTTTGAAGTATTGGATTCAAGTAGCTGATATTGATGGGTATAGATGCGATATGGCTGGTCTTGTTCCTACGGATTTTTGGGAAACGGTACGGAACGAATTGGATAAAATAAAGCCTGTTTTTATGCTTGCTGAAGCAGAACAACCTGATTTACATTATAAAGCATTTGATATAAGCTACAATTGGGCAGTGCACCATATGATGAATGACATTGCCTGGGGCAATCGCTCAGCATGGCATTTAGATGAGTTTTTTGCAAACGATGCAAATAATTATGATAAAAATGCCCTTCGCTTATATTTTACAAGCAACCATGATGAAAATAAAAATGCTGGTTCAGCAATAGAAAGACTTGGAAATGCCTATAAAGCCATGACCTTGCTAACATACACATTACCTGGGATGCCGCTAATATTTAGTGGTCAGGAAGCTGGACTAAACAGGAAATTATCGTTTTTTGAGAAAGATCAAATTGACTGGAATTCAGGAGGGGCATATTTCGAATTCTATAAAAAACTAAATCAGTTACGTAAAAATCAAAAAGCAATCTGGAGTGGGAGAGAAGGGGGAGATATGCAAAGAATATATTCCCAAATCAATGATAAAATATTTGCATTTACCAGAAAGAAGGACAAAAGTGAGGTTCTGGCAGTTTTTAATCTAAGCCCTCATTTTTTGAATTTTAAACTGGAAGGTATCCATGAATTTATTGCTTCAAAATGTTATTTTGATGGACATACCTTAGCCTCTGAAAATTTATCAATGGCTGGTTGGGAATATCGATTGTACATAAAAAATTAACAATTTTCTGATATCGAATTCAGTTTTGTTTTTGATTTCTGTTGTATAAAATACAGTGATAATTTTAAAATTACCAGGTTAAAGGTCTTATCGACAGGACTTTAGAAATAATTAATGCCCTGGTTTAAAATGGCGTTGCATTTTGAATCATAACTCAGTCAGTCCGCTAGCCAGCGGATCTGACAGGTTATACAAGGAAATAAAATCCTGACAGGGTCCGAAGGGCATGTCAGAGTTGGACTTGAAGAAAGCAACGAAAAACAAAACTTCAGCCTTAATTAAATGAAGCTTTTTATTGTTTGTTCTTTTAAGCGACTGCTCTTTGGGGTGGTCGCTTTTTGATTTATTATTTTCCTGGTTCGGGTTATAACAAAAAAAAGAGGAGGGAACCACCCCTCCTCTCACTAAAAATACTAATCTAAACCAAACCTGTTATAAAAAACCAATCACTTAATGTATGATTATGGCACAAAGATATAAAGGAAATTTGTTAATTGAAAAAAATATTACTTAAAGAATGTTAAAAGTCAAATATATTGATTTATTAAAATGTTATTTTTTGCCAACTATCTTTTTTTCGTAACATAGAATGCAATTTTGAATTAAGTATTGATTAAAAGAGGCTGTTTAAAAAGACAAAGAGGTCTGATTTATCAGCCTCTTTTTTTAATTATAACCGTAAACATGC
>JARGGF010000156.1 GCA_029210905.1 Bacteroidales bacterium
AATGTAATAAAGCGTTGATATGCAGATGGTTAATCTTAATTTTGCATTGATAAATGAAGGTTATCCAATTAAAAGATTAATTTCAAAATATAATGATTAATACCTTGTTTTTTTAATTAAATAGAATTTCTCTGCTTCATCATGAATTTCTTCTGAATATCCTCAGTTTTTTCAAAGCCGAATTTTGAATATAATCCATGCGCATCAATAGTTAAAAGAAGGCCTGCAAGGTTTTTTAGCGAAGGGTGGTTTACAATAAATTGTACCATTGACTTTCCAAGTCCATTTCCCTGATATTCAGGCAAAACAAATAGGTCGCAGATGTAATATGCGGTCGAAATATCGGTAATTATTCTGGCAAAGCCTGCCTGATTTCTTACCTTGGTATATGCTCCTACACACATTGAGTTTTCTATTGAACGTGCCACAATATTATAAGGTCGTCCTTTTGCCCAATACGATTCTTCTGAAAGGTATTTATGAACTACGGGAATTGATATATGTGCCTTGTTGTCTGAAATCAGGAAATCATTGATTTTTAAATCCATAATTCAGTCATTTATGTTAAATTCTTTTTATTTGATCTTGTAAAATGAGTTATTGATCAAAATTTGTTCCTTTTTTATGTTTTTATAAATAAAAGGCTAAATTCCAGCTTATTATTAACTAAAAATAGTGGTTTAAATGTTGTAAAAGTGCTTTGTGCATTGGCTTTATCCATTTACAATTGTTGAAGATATCAAACTAGTAAGATGAAAATATTAAAATAGAATCATCCAAACGGCGTTTTTATTAATGCCTTTAACAATTAATTGCTCAATTGGGATATTGTTTTTTCTGAAAAAAATTACTCTGTTATAAAAACCTATTTTATTTGGCAAAACCTTTTAAAAAATCGACTGTACTCATAATTTTTGCATAAGCAGTCAGGCTGCTCAGGGTAGAGTAGTGCACATCTTCAGCTTTAACCACCTTGTCCTCAAATTTCAAATCACGGGTAGCACAGGCATCATGAACTACTATGCAGGAAAAACCTAAGTCTGTTGCTGCCCTTGTTGCAGCCTCTACGCACATATGCGTTTGCATTCCACAAATTATGAGCGTTTTGATCTGTTTTGAATTCAAATATTCCAGAAGATCAGTTTCCCTAAAACTATTTGCAAAATTTTTGCTAATAATTTTTTCATTTTCAAGAGGGGCCACAACTCTATGGATATTACCTCCGGGTTCAAAATTATGTCGGACGTGTATAACAGTTTTGCCTTTTTCCCTGAATGCATTTAGCAATTTTGCAGCATTTTTTCCAGCGGGTTCCGGATTTACCAACTCCATTTTTCCATCGGCATAGTAAAAATACTGAATGTCAATGATTAACAGAGCTGTATCCGAATTGTTTTCTTGCCCTTTTGCAAAAATGGCAAAAACTATCGCGATTAATAAAAAGGTCTTCTTCATTTTTTATAGTTTAGTTTTCAAGAGTTTTACCGTTTAACTATTCCGTATAAAATGGTATGTATTACACCGTCAATTTTTTTTGCGATGGAAGGATCATCTTTGTTTTGCAAAAATGTATTTTCCATTCCACGCATGGCTGTTACAAAAGCAATTGCGGCCAAATCTATATCGTATATTTTAAAATAGCCTGACTCAACGCCTTCAATCAGAATGTTTTTGAATAATCGAATTTCTTCTTTATCATATAGCGTTTTTAAACGGACCACAAAATCAAGATGCATTAACTTAATGTCTTGCAGTGCTTTATTAAAGTTGCCCAGCTTATCTATAATGTTCATACGCGTAATAACGTATGCTTTAAGTTTGTTATTCGGATTGGTTTCCTGGTTGATGGCATCAATGATAGTTCTGCGGAATACCTTTGCTTCCTGCAGCACCACCGACTCAAATATCTCCTCCTTGCTTTTAAAATAATAATAAATTGAGCTTTTGCGCTTTTTTATGGCCCAGGCAATATCATCCATGGTAGTTTTTTTGAAACCAATAGAATCAAAAATTTTTCCGGCGGTTGTAATAATTTTCTGTCTGAAATGGTTACGTTTTGTCTTTAATTTTATGGTTTGTGTCATTATTAGGCATTGGTTTATTTAAAATCAAGCTTAGCCTATCGTGCTATTTTTAATTTTAATTTATCTAAATAGTATAAGTGATACAAAATTCGACCAGTTTGACAAATTGTTCAAATTTACAATTAAAAAAATGAAAATCAAAGTTGTCATTTTTTACCACCCAATAATTTATTCTAAAGTTAATTTCAAAATTCTTTCAAATAATGTTTTACTTTTGATCATCATATTGCATGAAGTATGAGCTTAATTCAAATTTATGAAATCAGAAAAACCGCTTTTTTTTAATAAGAACCTTCTAATTATATATAGTATCACGCTAATTGCTGTAATGGGAGTTGCTAGTCTTGCTCCTGCTCTTCCTAAGATTATGGATTATTACAAAATTAGCGCCCAGCATGTTGGACTTTTGATTGCAGTATTCACTTTTCCGGGGATTATTTTAACGCCACTTACCGGCATTTTAGCAGACAGGATAGGCCGAAAGAAAATCCTGATACCTTCCTTGTTTCTTTTCACCATTGCAGGAACTAGTTGTGCTTTTATTAGCGATTTTAACTCATTATTAATCATGCGTTTTGTTCAGGGGATTGGAGCCGCTTCAATCGGATCGCTAAATGTTACCCTTATAGGAGATATATTCCAGGGAAAACAGCGCGGCGAAGCCATGGGTTATAATGCAAGTGTATTGAGTATTGGCACAGCATCTTATCCGGCTGTTGGTGGATTATTAGCAACTATTGGCTGGAACTATCCATTTTTGCTTTCCTTGTTGGCACTTCCTGTTGGTCTCCTTGTCATTTTTAGTCTTGAAAATATTGAGCCAAAAAGAAATGATAACTTTAGAAAATATCTCAAAACGGCTTGGATTGACATCAGGAAAAAAGAAGTCCTGGCCATTTACACTGTTTCATTTTTAATTTTTATTGTACTGTATGGCAGCATTTTAACATACACCCCAATTCTTTTGAAACAAAAATTCGATAGTCCATCATACATGATTGGAATTTTACTTTCAGTAATGTCAATAGCTATGGGGATATCAGCTACGCAGGTTGGCAAAATCTCAAAAATACTTCCGCCTAACAAAATACTGGTTTTAGCTGCCAGTTTGTATATGACTTCATTATTGCTAATGCCTTTAATGCCTTCTACCTATTTGCTGATAATACCCTTATTAATTTTTGGCTTTGGGAATGGCCTGTTAATGCCTACTTTACAAACCGTGCTTGCAGGTAAAGCACCTCTCGAACAACGCGGTATTTTTATGTCATTTAATGGCATGGTGCTTCGATTAGGGCAAACTGTTGGGCCAATTGTTGTAGGCCTGGCTTTTACCTTTGGCTTGCAATGGGCCTTTTGGATAAGCGTTTTTGTTGCTTTAATTATGATGGGAATGAGCAGATTTATAAAATAAGAGCAGATGTTCAAAAAGTCACAAAATCGCACAAAACACTGATTTTAAAAGGATTAATTTTGTGAATATTTTGTGTTTAAGAGTTTTAAGGGCCTAAAAATCTACCTTTTTGAATAGCCTCACTGCAACATTGGTATATCAATTATAAATTTTTTTAAGTTTATTTAATTTGTATTGTTTTAAAATATCTGCATATTCTTTTAAAGTGCGGTATAGATTTTCTACATCAGTTTGTTTTGCATCTGGATACAATTCTTCTATTTGTTCAATAGCCCGCTTTACGGCGTTTTCTGCTTTTTCAAAATCGTCCTTAGAAAAGGCATCGGCCATCACTTTAAGTGACTGATTCATAATAGCTATACCATACAATTTTTTTTGTTCCTGCTCCAATACCAGCTCCAATTTTCCGGTAGATTCCTGCCATTTTAAATAAGCCTTCTCTTCAATAGTTTCATTTTTATTAAGGCGGTAATCAAAATAGCTCATTTTTATTGTTACAGGCATAGTTTCAATTGTCTTGTCTGGCTTGTTCAAGTCGAATTTTACTAAAGCTAACTTATTTAAACCAGGATAGACGTTTTCCAGCTTCATTTTTACTGAATTTGTTTTTCCCATCTCAAAAGGAAAACCATAAAGTTGATTAAATACAATTTTATGGTTGTACAATATTTCTACTTGCACATCCCGGGCCACCGGATACAACATACCTGATAACTCTCGCCTAAAAGTTTCCTGCAGATTATTAGCTGAGCCAACATGTTGAAACAATCCACCACCATGTGTAGCAAGTAGTTTTAAAAGTGGTTGATTGTAATCTTCGCCCACACCAATAGCTGAAAGTTCAACTCCTTTCGCGTTGTACTCTTTCGATTTATCTACTATCACCTTAACTTCTGTTTCTCCATAGCCATCGGTGAGCAATACCAATCGATTGGTGCCTTTAGGCTGCATGTTTTTCAGCACTTCTTCGTAACCCATTATCATGCCTTTGTATATGTTGGTATAGCCATCGGCTTGCACGCTATTAATAAGAGAAATAAATTCATCCTTCCTGCTTTGTAATTTACCTGCCTCAATTAACAATTCGGGTTCAGAATCGAAAATAATTAATGAAGCAATGTCTGTAGGCCTTAATGAGCCAACAAAACTTATCAAAGATTTCTTCAACTCCTCAATTCGCTCATAGCCTGCCATTGAACCACTCTTGTCCATTACAAATGAAACATTTATGGGTGGACCATATGTATTTGATTCATCGTTTGTTGCTGCAAAACCAATCTCCAGCACTGCCTCTTTTGACTTTCCGTTAATTAATTCATTCCCCCATTTCAGTACCATCCGCAAGGCTTTTCCTTTTTCCGGGGGTGGAATTTGTTTTATCAGAAAATTATTGAACTCATTGATTAACAAATCTTCTACAGTTGGGATATATTGTTCCGGATATTGTAATTTTGGGTTAGGTTCGTAGGTAATGTAAATGTTTCCGGCACCAATACCACCAGAAAGTGTTTGAGTGAGATCAATGGTATTAATGTCCTTTTGAAAATCTAAGTCAACCAGGTATTTTTTTTCTTTTGGCAGCAAAAATGATGCTTCACCTTCATCATTAGTAGTTGCTACATATATCTTTTTTGATTTAAGCATTCTGATATACACCTTTTCATTGCCTAGTAATTCTCCCGCCTTATTTTTTACATGAATGGTATATAAAAATCTGGCTGAAGTTCCACCAATATCATCTGGTAACATTTGCGTAATTGTATCATTTACAATAGTTTCTGTAATATTTGTGGGTTCATAGGTAAACCCGTATCGTTGGGTTCCCGGCTGGTTATATACTTCCATATATTTGAAGCTTTCTATGCCGTCGATATCTATTTCATAATCATCACCAATTGGTAATAAAAAGCGTGCATAGCCTTGACTATCAGTCTTTCCCCTATAGATAGTCTTACTTTTAAGGCTGGTCATGTCCACCTGATAATCCACCAATGGTTTTTTGTTGCGCTTTTTAATATCCAGTATAACAATCGATTCAGTTTTGCTTGGTTTTGTTGAATTATAAACTTTTTGTTTTACCACATTGAAATCAATTAAAGAACGATCAGGCATGCTACGATTTTCCCTTTCCCAACGTTTTAAATCATAGGTAATATGTTCTGAAGACTTTCTATACCCTGATTTTGGAAGCTCCAATATTTTGTAATTATATATTTTACCTACACTCAAAGACCAGCGATTACCAGTTGTTAATTCAATGGTAACATTCCCACTTTCATTAGTTTGAAGTTTTATCTTTTCTTTAGTGGCAGTTTCTTTTAGTATTACTGGCAAACCACTAATGGCACGCTGCTGATCATTTACCACTTTTAATTGATAAGTAAGTTGGCTTTGTACCTGAATAGAAAAAAGCAAGCAAATGAAAATCAAAATCTTATTCATAATGGATACTTTATATGAGAATAAATGAAAATTTGGCAATTTATCTGGTGAAAATAAAAGGTAAGTTAGCAATTTTTTTTTAATTGGAGGGTACTTTCGAAGACTGAACGTAGTCAAAGTCGGGTTTCAGTAACAAACAACATTAAAATAAATAGTACAATAGAACACACGAGCTATCTATATCAAAAGGTTCCCCCTTCCGGGAAGAGCACTAATACCATTGAATTAAGAAAAAATATCGAATAATGAACAAGGGTTGATTATTCCAACTCTTTCAAATGCTCCATCTTTTTTCGTTCTAAAAATTCACGAATACCTTCAAGGTGCTCTTTAACCCTTTTATTCCCAAATTCATAAATTTTGTTTACCATGCCATCCAAAAAATCGCGATCGTGAGAAACCAGGATGAGGGTGCCATCAAAATCCATTAAGGCTTGTTTTAAGATGTCTTTTGTTCTCATATCCAGATGGTTAGTCGGCTCATCGAGAATGAGAAGGTTAACAGGTTCCAGCAAAAGTTTTATCATTGCAAGTCTTGTACGCTCGCCCCCTGAAAGAATTTTTACTTTTTTATCCCAATCATCAGCACCAAACATAAAAGCACCCAGCAGGTCTTTTATTTTGGTTCGGATATCACCTTTTGCCACATCATCAATGGTTTGGAATACGGTAAGATTTTCATCCAGCAACGAAGCTTCGTTTTGAGCAAAATAGCCTACCATGGTGTTATGTCCGAGGATAAGTTTTCCATCATGTTCAATTTCTCCCATAATGGCTTTAACCATGGTAGATTTTCCTTCACCATTTTTACCCACAAAAGCCACTTTTTCACCTCTTTGTATTGAAAATGAAGCATTTGCAAAAACCAGTAGATCGTCATAATTTTTCGAAACATCCTCAGCCACCACCGGGTAACTTCCTGAGCGAGGTGATTTTGGGAATCGTAATTTCAAATGAGAGGTATCCACTTCATCTACTTCCAGAATTGGCAGTTTTTCCAACATTTTAACCCTGGATTGTACTTGAAGTGTTTTGGAATAAGTGCCTTTGAAGCGGTCAATAAACTCCTGGGTTTCTGCAATCATCTTTTGTTGTTCATCGAAAGCTTTTTGCTGTTGTTCTCTACGCTCTTTGCGTAACTGAAGATACGAAGAATAATTTACCTTGTAATCGTATATTCTACCCATGGTAACTTCAATAGTTCGGGTAGTGATACTATCAACAAAAGCCCGGTCGTGTGAAATAATGATTACGGCTTTAGCACTGTTGACTAAAAAGTTTTCGAGCCATTGAACTGACTCAATATCAAGATGATTAGTAGGTTCATCCAATAAAATCAGATCGGGGTTTTGTAACAATATTTTGGCCAGTTCAATGCGCATTCTCCATCCGCCGCTAAAGTCACTGGTAGGTCGTTGAAAATCAGCTCGTTCAAAACCTAATCCAATTAGGATTTTCTCAACCTCAGCATCAAAATTAATTTCGCCATGGCTGTATAGTTTTTCACTAATTGTTGATACTTTTTCAATAATTTCGTAATATTCGGGCGATTCATAATCCGTGCGTATAGTTAGTTGATGGTTAAGATAATCCATCTGTTTTTGCATGCTGAGAACATCGGCAAAAGCCTGCGAAGCTTCTTCAAAAACTGTCCTTTCATTATCGGCCATCAAATGCTGAGGAAGATAGGCTATCACTGCATCTTTTGGAGCTGATATAATTCCTTTTGAAGGACTCTGTGCCCCTGCTATTATTTTTAGCAATGTGGATTTTCCAGCCCCGTTTTTTCCCATTAATGCTATGCGGTCCTTTTCATTAACTACAAATGAAATGTCTTTAAAGAGTGTAGTTCCACCAAATTCTACTGTTAATCCATCAATTGAAATCATTCTTAATTTTTTAGGCGGCAAAGGTAATTAAAAGAACCAAAAATGATAAATCAGGATTAAAGAAGTAAATTTAGTATAATTTCATTTTTTTATGAATGGAAATTATCTATAAGCTCTTGTTTGAAAAAAAGAAACATATATTATGATGACAAAAAAATAACAACTAATTTTGAAAATCTATTGGGAGCAATGTTTTACGATATTAAAGAATATAAAGCATCACCAATGATGGC
>JARGGF010000157.1 GCA_029210905.1 Bacteroidales bacterium
ATTTCAGGATATTAAAAGCAATAATGAAAACGAAAGCTGATTTTTGTATCCGAATGAGCCAATCTTCCGATTTTATAAAAGAATTTCTGGCATCTGGCAAGAAAGATGTAATTAGTGTTTCTAAGAAAACTACTCTTTCTTCAATTTTATTTAGAATGATTCCAAATAATGACTGGATTTTTTCCTGATTAATAATCGTCAGGATTTAGGATCTGATTTCATGTCTTTCATCATCTTAGTAACCATATAAATAAGCAATATCACAACGGCTATAATAGCTACCCAAATAAACGCACTGTCAAGTTTAAATCCAGCGTCTTCAACTTGAACTTCAGACTTAAGTGATGCTATATCAGAAGTTTGAAGTATTTTGATTGCTTCAGGTATCTTGTCTTTGAAATACTGTAAATCGTAATTTGGCGACGAAATTTCAGCATTGCCAAAACGCAAAGTATAGGCTTCAGATTTTTTAAGCTTGCAAATCAAATAATGGTTTAATTGCTCACCCTCCACTCCTGTAATATTAAGTGGTTCATCATCTTTATTATCAATCCTTAGGTAAAGGACATTTGTACGCAAATTATTAAAATACCATGTATTTTGGCTACTTGAACTTAAAGTAATATTTGCTATTGTTGAAAAATAGTAATCATATTCGTTTCGCTTATTTTTAACACTATCTCTAATTTGAATTTCTGCAGTGCGGTAATAAAATTCAGGACCCTGCACATGTACAGTTATTTTATCGAAGCTGTATTTTTCAGGATAAACAACTTTAACAAGGGTTTGCTTTTCTTCTTTCTTTTCAAGCTGATTAATCTGTGGTGAAGCAATAACGCTGTACTTTCCCTGATCAACTGATGTATTATAATAACCAGCTTTTTGAATATTCAAAGGGTTATTTTTCCAGTCATCAATCAATATTTCATAATATTCGTAGTTACTAACCGGGAAATCAATTATTTTAATCACCGAAGTTGTTTCATCACTGTACATGGCCTGAAATCGATAACCATCCCGGATGATATACCAGTTTTTATTATCATCGCTCCCACTTAATTTTAGAGATTTTGAAACATCTGAATTCCTGATTATCAGGTGTATATTAGAAATTTTTGTTTTTTCAGGATTATGAATAACCAGTCGGGTATAATAAGGCCACGCTGTCTGTTCCTTTTTTTCAATAATCTTATATTCTACAAAATAATCGCTGTAGCTTAGCGGCTTTTCGGATTCAAAAATATAAGGAACCTCCTTATTATCAGCATCATAAATTCTAATGTCACCAAAATTGTTTTGAAGTTTTGCTGATATTTCGGGACTAAGCAAAATCTTATAAAATCCCTCATTTTCAATGGCTGGCAACTTAGTCTGCCAGGAAAAATCCTGGGCACTTACAATGATAAAAGAAAGGGAAAGAATGCCTGCTAACACGCTTTTAATTAGATGTTTATTTGCCATAATTTATTGTTCTATATTTTCTTCAATTGTTTTGTCTTCATTCTCACTATCGAAAATAATTTTTTTCAGTTTCTGGTACATAAATGAGATTACCAATAATAAAACACCCAGGGAAATAAAAGCTGCAATTCTGCCACCTTCCGGCATATCCCAAACATCTTTTATAAATAATTTCAGTAAGGCAAAAAAGAATAATGACATACCAATTATTCGAAGCATTTTTTCGTCTTTTCGTATGCCTAAAAACATAAGAATAAATGCAAGACTCCCCCATAATATAGGCCAGCCAATGAGATGTGTTTGCTTTACGAGCAAATATGCATCATTTGTTTGTGGCGAATTAGCTAATAAAACCATATAATCGAGCTCCATGCTTAAAATACCAACACCTATAATAATCGAAAACCAAAGCATTATGTTTTTAACGCCTGTTTGACCTTTAAATATTTTTACGGTACCAAGCCATGAATAATAACACACAATCAATGCGAGGGCAGCTGTGAGAAAGTGAAGAATGCTGAAATTATTCTTAATTTCATCCATCAGGTAATAGTCAATTACATTACGGTATTCCGGTGCTACACCCATTACATAAACAAGAATACTTAATAAACCTATTATTACTATACCATGTAAGATGTACTTTAATTCCTTTGCCACAGCCCAGACTAAAACAGCAGCTATGTATAAATAATTATAAAAAGCAATTGCAACAGCTGTTAAATAGCTGTCGTTATAGTAACTGTCTACCTGATAAACCAATTCAAGTTGTAAAGTAATATAAAGCGAAATAATTAGAAAAATTATAAAGAAATTTGAAAAAGCAGCTGACGACAAATTTTTAATCGCCGAAAATTGTTCATCCATCTTCAATAGCCTTAAATTAAACAGCAAAGCAATGATAACAACCATGCCTGTTATAAACCCCTCGTTAATTAGAATTTTCATTACCGGGGCATCAAAAGGACGATTTATGTATATTTGGTTCCAATCCATTATCAGGCTGATAATCATAAGAAAAGTCACTGCAAATGAAGCTATTTTCATAAGCCGTATACCCGATTTTTGACTTAGCCACAGCAATAATACCGACTCAGCAGCCCAAAACATGGTTATATATTTTCCTTTAAACTGAACCGGAATTGCGATACTTACAAAGGTTAATACAAGGCCAATTAGCAAGAATATCAAATTTTTATCAATCTGTTTATTTTTATATAATGGAAAGGCAAAAGCAAAATTAAATACGGCCAGTGCTACTGTAAATAAGCCCAGATAATCAGGTTGATAATCATTTATAATAAACATACCAGCCCAGAAATATAAGAAAGAATTGGTGATAAGCATTAGAAATTCAAATGCAGTAAATTTGTTCTGCTCTTTTACATTGTTGATGATATTCATAAGAAAAAATACAAGATAAAACGCTGACACAAAGATTAATGCACCAATATGAGGTAAATTGTTTTTTTCAAAATGCGCATCCACCAGCCACAAAGCATATAATATAAGCGTGGCAAAATTGGCAACAAAATTTACCAGGTTCCATTTTTTGTAATAGGCCAGAACCAACATTCCGATATCAAGGATTAAAATATAGGTAAAAAGAACTTTATAGTTGCCCTGACCTGTACTAACCAGAATTGGAGTAATAAAACCACCGAGTATGGCAATAATTGCCAATTCCTTTTTGTCATATGCCAGAGAAAGCATTACTGCCAGAATTGTAATAACAACCAAAATCAAAAAAGCTGAAGTTTGACTAAACAGGTGATAGAGTTGAAAACCTACGGCAATAGAAATATAAAGTGCAGCAATTCCTCCACCGGCCAATACCGAGCTAAAAGCCTTATAATCTTTTCTTAACCTGTGAGCAATTCCAATTAAAACACCACCAATGAGAATAATTGCAAGCACTTTAGCCGTATCATTTAACCATCCTTTATCAACTGCATATTTCCCAAAGAAAATAAGCGCCAAAACCAGAATAATCATCCCGATTTTATTGAGTAGATTTTCTCCAATAAACTTTTCAAAATCAGTTTTTTTCTTTGGTTGGGTTATTTGTTTAACCTTCTCCTTAACATTTGGTTCGCTATAGATGGTTTTTGTGCTTTGCTCCGAAATGAGTGGTTCCTCTTTTTTCACCTTTTCGATTAACTCTCGTTCCTCTTCTTGCTCAACAATCTTCTGCTCAGGAATTTTTTCCTCTTTTTCGATTTTCTTTTCTTCCGCCAACAACACATCGTGCTTTATAACAGTCTCTTTTGCAGCAGGTTGAATTTCAAACCCTGAACTTTTAAGTTCACGAACCTCGTTTTTTAATTCTTCTATCCTTTTCATTATCATTCGCTGACCAAAGCTTGAACTACTTTTAAAGCTAAGCAGAATAATGAAAATTACTAAAACAAAAATAAAAAGCAAAAATAGAAAAACAGCTTCCATAAAATTTCTTTAAGTGTATTAAATCTTTTATAAATAATAAATATTTTATCCCAGAAAAAGTAAATTTAGATATTTAAAATTAAGATAATTTATTAAACAAACGACAAGATATTTGCATGATGACACATTTTTCATAAAAATTCATAAAAAAGTATCGCTAACAAGCACTTTTTATTTACAATCTATTTCATAATGTTTAGTTTTGCAAATCATTTTAAAAATCAACAATTAAAATGCTTCAATTGCTAAGAAAAAATGGCTGGTTTTATTGGCCTTATCTTTTATTTATAAGTTTAGCCGGCGCTACCCTACTTCTGTTTTCGAAAACAGAGATTCACCTTTTTTTGAATGCATTTCATTGTAAATCAGCGGATTTAGCCTTCATCTTTCTTACCCATCTAGGTGATGGAATTACTGTGGCTCTTTTTATTCTTAGCCTGCTTTTTATTAAGTATCGATACGCAATCATCATGTTTTTAAGTACAATTTCAGTCACACTGACTGTGCAGGCATTTAAAAGGTATATTTTACCAGATATTAACAGACCAAAAATTGTATTTGAGCATCTTGCAGAATTATATTACGTACCTGGTATTCAGGTACATACTTCACATAGTTTTCCTTCAGGACATACAGCTTCAGGGTTTAGCATATTTCTGCTTATGGCACTCATCACCAAAAATAAGTACCTAAAGCTGGTTTATTTTTTTGTTGCTTTGCTAATAGCCTATTCCAGGGTTTATTTATCTCAGCATTTTCTTATTGATATTTATTTCGGCTCTATAATTGCCGTTTTACTTACCGGATTTAACTATGTTTGGGTAAATAAATGGAAAAATAAAAAGCTTGATTTGTCGTTAAGTACTTCTTTAAGAATAAAAAAAAATGACCGAAACAAATAGAAATTATCTAAACCAAATTGCCATTGTGGTAATTGCTTCGCTTCTATTTATTCCATTTTTAGGCCGCGTGCACCTTTTCGACTGGGATGAAATAAATTTTGCAGAATCGGCCCGGGAAATGTTACTCACAGGTGATTATTTAACCGTAAAAGTGAATTTTCAGGCATTTTGGGAAAAACCTCCTATGTTTGCCTGGTTTCAGGTACTCAGCATGAAAGCATTTGGCATCAATGAATTTGCAGCACGCTTTCCTAATGCCATTGCTGGCATACTAACACTACTGGTTCTTTATAACATAGGCAAAAAGCTTTATAATCAGCGGTTTGGACTAATATGGGTACTCGTTTATGCAGCTTCTATCCTGCCCCACTTCTATTTTAAATCTGGTATTATTGATCCCTGGTTCAATTTCTTTATATTCCTTGGTGTCTATTTCTTCTTTTTATTTTCGAAAGAAAAATCCCTAAGATTAAAATGGGTATTTTTTTCAGCTTTTTCAATTGGACTGGGAATACTCACAAAAGGACCTGTAGCTTTGCTACTTTTTTTGCTTACCGCATTCATTTACATGATAATAAGCAAAAGCTACAAACAATTTTTTAACTATAAGGTATTGCTGGTTTATATTTTTACGGTAACTTTAGTAGGGGGCTTTTGGTTTATCCTGCAGTTTTTGAATGGCAACTCCGACATTCTTGTTAAATTTATTGAGTACCAGATTCGCTTATTTACCGAGGAAGATGCCGGACATGGTGGCTTTTTCCTTTACCATTTTGTGGTGCTATTTTTTGGCGTATTCCCGGCTTCGGTATTTACCCTTAAAACTTTTAGAAAATACCGGGAGGATGAGGCTGATCATAAAGCATTTAAGCGCTGGATGTTAATACTCTTTTGGGTTGTACTTATTTTATTTACCATAGTAAATACCAAAATTGTTCACTATTCCTCAATGTGCTATTTTCCAATGAGTTTTTTGGCTGCTTATATTATTAACAGGATATTTGAGAATAAACAAAAGCTGGACAGGTGGATGAAAATTAGCCTGGGTATTGTTGCCACTATCATAGGAAGTCTTGTAGCTGCGCTTCAGTTTTTTGTAGCTTATAAAGAACAAATTATTGCTTCAGGAACTATTAAAGATGATTTTGCTGTTGGAAACCTTGAAGCTGATGTTTATTGGTCTGGCTTTGAATTTTTGGTTGGAACACTACTTATTTTTGGTGTAATTGGCTCACTAACACTAATTAAAAACGTTAAGAACCAAATAATTGGTGTTTTTGTAAGTAGCTTACTGTTCGTTAACTTAACCATGATTTTTATTGTTCCCAGAATAGAACAATATTCGCAAAATGCAGCAATTTCCTTTTATAAAGAAGTTTCAAAGGAAGATTGTTACCTGGAAACCTTTGGTTTTAAGAGCTATGCAATCTATTATTATTTCAACAAACAACAACCTGAGAATGAAAATTCATACAACTCCGACTGGCTCTTTAAAGGTGAAATAGATAAACCAGTTTACGTTGTATGTAAAAATACATCTGAAGAAAATTTTATTAAATATTATCCTGAATTTGTAAAACTTGAAAGTAAAAATGGCTTTGTATTTTTTAAACGAACTCCGGATAATTAGTTTTTGAAAAGTTAATTGTTAATTGTTAATTGTTAATTGTTATTTGTTAATTGTTATTTGTTAATTGTTATTTGTTAATTGTTATTTGTTATTTGATATTTGTTATTTGATAATTTTTTACACATTTAATTCATTAATATTTAAACACATACAAGTATTTTAATATCTTATTTCAAATATCTATATACTAAAATCTATTATCTAAAATCTATTATCTAAAATCTAAATACTATTATCTCAATACTAACATCTCAATACTAACATCTCACAAAAATGATAAACAATAAAAAAATAGTAGTGGTACTGCCCGCTTACAATGCCGGAAAAACGCTTGAAATTACCTACAACGAAATCCCTTTCGACATTGTGGATGAAGTAATTCTGGTTGACGATTTAAGCAATGACAATACCATTGAAGTTGGACAAAAGCTTGGTATACAACATATTATTAAGCATGAAAAAAACAAGGGATATGGTGGAAACCAAAAATCCTGTTATAACAAAGCCCTTGAATTAAATGCTGACATTGTGGTAATGCTTCATCCTGATTATCAATATACGCCTAAACTGATGCGTTCCATGTGCTACTTAATTGCTGATGGTTCATACGAAGTAGTAATAGGATCCAGAATTTTAGGCCGTGGGGCCTTAAAAGGTGGAATGCCCTTGTATAAATATATTGCAAACAGGTTTTTAACTCTGGGCCAGAATATTTTAATGGGGCAAAAACTGTCTGAATATCATACCGGCTACAGGGCTTTTACCGGAAATGTATTAAAAAGTATCAATTACAATATCAATTCTGATGATTTTGTATTTGATAATCAAATGCTTGCACAAATTTTCCATGCTGGTTTTGAAATTGCCGAAATCACTTGTCCCACAAAATATTTCGAAGAAGCCTCCTCAATTAATCTAAAAAGAAGCATGAAATATGGTTTTGGAGTATTGGGAGTTTCGTTTGTTTACTTTTTAAGCAGGATAGGACTGGCTAAACCTAAAATTTTTAAAAAATAAATTTTTTCAGTTTTAAGGCTTCGCATCTTTGCTTTAGTTTATCGCCTAAATACTACCTTTAGCTTTTAGCCCATGGCTATTGAAAATATACTTTGGTGATAAAAGAGAGGCAGTATTATTAAAAAAAAGGAGTTAAATGCCACTTTAAAATTAGCATTTAACTCTTTTTTATCTTTTAACTCAGAAAAACTACTTCCAGGGTAATTTTCTTAATTTACGCCTCCACCAGAAACTCTGCTCGCTTAACCATCCGTAAGGTACATTTATGCTGGTTTTTACGGTAAAGAATGATTCTACCTGGCCTTCGTATTTTAAATATTCGCCACCTGTAACAGGATCTGCTTCAGTGAAAGTTTTATTAAATACTGAGGTAGGATAAATGTCAAACTGGAGATTAAATGCACTATAATTTAACCCAAAAAAGAGGCTAAATGTGGTTTTTTTATACTCATCGCCTTCCAGTTTTGTACTACTGGGTGCGTTATTCCAGTCTACCTTTTGCACTGCACTCATGGATGCAATAAAATTAAATTGAATACCTGCATAAACATAACGTTGGGTATCCCAAATATCCGGGCCATATTTTATAGCAAGCGGTACACC
>JARGGF010000158.1 GCA_029210905.1 Bacteroidales bacterium
TATTGGCATGTTACAATATGCTAATGCACAAACTGTCAGTGGGGTAATTACCGACTCCGGAGATGGCCAGCCTATTCCTGGGGTGAATATCCTGGTTAAGGGTACTTCGAATGGAACTATTAGCGATCTGGAAGGTAAGTATTCTGTTGAGGTTCTAGGAGAAAATCCAGTTTTGGTATTTTCTTTTATTGGATATAAAAATGTCGAAGTTGAAGTTGCCGGACAGACCGTAATTAATGTTCAGCTTGAGGTTGAAAGTACCGGACTTGACGAGGTTGTAGTGACTGGTTATGGCTTTAAAAAGAAAAAACTGATAACCGGGGCTAATCTTAACGTGAAAGGCGAGGACATTACTGAGCTGAACACCGGCTCGGCCATGGAAGCTTTACAAGGTGTTGCCCCTGGTGTTTCAATTACCAGGAACAGTGGACAACCAGGTGCAGGAACTAAAGTTGTAATTAGGGGGATTGGTACTAATGGCAACTCTAACCCACTTTATATTGTAGATGGGGTTGCTGTTGGTAATATAGATTATCTAAACCCTGCAGATATACAAGCTATAGACGTATTAAAGGATGCCGCTTCATGCGCAATCTATGGTTCAAGGGCTGCGAATGGCGTTATCCTTGTTACTACTAAAAAAGGTGAGACAAATGCAAAACCAACCATTACCTATGATGCTTATTATGGTGTTCAGAATATCTATAAAAAACTACCTGCTTTAAATGCTCAGGAATATATGTATATTATGGACGAAGGAAGGGTCAATGATGGATTAGCTCCTAATGACTGGCATGCCATGTTGATTGACAATCCATACCTGAATGCCAATTATCCTGATAACTTAGGAACCCAGCTGGGTGAATATGTGTGGGACAAGCTACAAAATGGCTGGACTGGCACTGACTGGGTTAGTGAAATTGACAAAAAAGATGCACCTGTTCAAAACCATTCACTAAACATAACCGGAGGAGGAGAAGACTTTGCTTATTCTGCAGGTTTCTCTTATTTTGACCAGACGGGTATTATTGGCGGTGACATTATGAATGCAGGTTATAAACGTTTCACAGCAAGATTGAATACCGAATTTATCCTTATTAAAACGTCTTCTCGTAACCTGATAACCATAGGTGAAAACTTCACCTTTCAAAATTCTGAAAACAGGGCTACCGGAACAGGAAATATATACTGGAACGATTTGCACGATGCATTGGTTGTAAATCCATTACTTCCAGCATATTGGGGCCAGACACCTAACCAGGACGGGTTCACACCTACCCTTGAAGGTATAGCACGTGGACAGCATGACCCTATGGCGACTATGTTCTATCGTCATAATTACCAATATGGAAAAGGAAATTCTATTGTAGGTAATGTATATGCCAATATAGAACCAATAAAGAATCTAAAATTTAGATCTTCTTTTGGCATTAACTCCTGGTTTGGTCACAGCAGATCATGGACTCCTACTTATAAGTTGGCAACTTTGTACAATAACACAACTGATGCTACTCAGCAAGACATGTATGCTGGTATAGATATGACTTGGACCAATACCCTTAGTTATCAATTTGCTATTGGTGAACATGATTTCAATGTACTAGGAGGAACAGAAATTCTGCAGAATATACTGAATAACAGCGTAGGCGGCTGGAGGGCTAATACCGTTTTTGGAAATCCAGATTATGCTTATTTAAGAAATGCAAATCCTGCACAATCAACTGCTGATATCAACACATGGGGCCAGGATTGGGCTGCCAACGGAGGTGGACTTGTCTCCTATTTTGGTCGGATATCATATAGTTTTATGGATAAATATCTGGTTGATGCTACCATGCGTGCAGATGGTTCAGCTAATTTTGCAAAAGGAAATCGCTGGGGATACTTCCCATCTTTTTCTGCAGGTTGGGTATTAAGTAGAGAAGATTTTATGCAAGGTTTCGAATGGGTTAATTTTGCTAAACTTCGTGCCAGCTGGGGACAAAATGGTAACCAAAGTGTAAATAATTTTATTTACAGTTCGAATATCTCCTACCTGCCTCAGGGTTATTATTACGGAACTGATAAACTGGTTTCATCACCAACAGCTGTGCCTTCTAACGTGCCCAATCCTGATATTACCTGGGAAACATCGGAGCAATTGAACTTTGGTCTTGATGCCAATTTCTTAAATTCTCGCCTGGCTCTTAATTTTGATTGGTATAAAAAAACGACGAAGAACTGGCTGGTTACAGCACCAGTTTTAGGAACCGCAGGAGCAGGAGCGCCAACTATTAATGGAGGTGACATCGAAAATAAGGGATATGAAATTGTCCTTTCTTGGAATGACATGATTGGTGACATAAAATACGGGGTAACTCTTAGTGGAGCCCATAATGTAAATGAAGTTACTCGACTTGCCAATACTGAGGGTATTATTAATGGTTTTCCTCATATTTTATCGCAGGGAACAGCCTATTTATCTCGTGTCCAGGTGGGCTATCCTATTGGTTATTTTTACGGATTTAAAACCGACGGTTTGTTGCAAAACCAGGATGATGTAGATGCTTATGTTGGTCCTGACGGAACTCCTTATTTCGAAAACCAAAGACCTGGTGATGTCAAGTTTGTCGATCAAAATAACGATGGCGTGATAGATGATGATGACAAAGTAATGCTTGGTAGCCCATTACCTGATTTTGAACTGGGTGTCCAGTTAAATTTCGAATACAAAGGATTTTATCTGAATTCGACATTAGCAGGTAAGTTTGGTATGCAGGTGATGCAATCGTATCGTTCGTTTGCCGATAATTTTACACAGAACTATACCACACAGATTTTTGGACGCTGGCATGGTGAAGGCACATCTAACAAAATTCCACGTTTAAGTGCCGGCTCAAATCAGAATACCAACTTCATTTCTGACATCTACATGCATAATGCCGATTTCTTAAGGGTTACGAACCTTACTTTCGGTTATAAATTCGACAAGTTTTTGAGCAATGTAAATTGGATGCGCGCTGCATCGCTTTATGTTTCTTTTAACAACTTGTATACTTTCACAAAATATGACGGAATGGATCCTGACGTACGATTTGGAGGTAATGATGAGGATATGCCTTGGGCTTCAGGAGTAGATTTGGGATTATATCCATTACCCCGTACAGTTATTTTTGGCTTGAATGTTACATTTTAAAACGAATTAGATGATGAAAAAGTTATTATATATAATTGCAGTGGGGACATTGATGATGTCTGTCAGCTGTGAAAAATTACTAGATACAGATAATAAGTTTGATAAAAGTCTGGAGACCTTTTATAAATCTCCACAGGATATCAATGAAGCCATGGGTGGTGTCTATAATGCCTTATACGTGGGAGGAGTGTTCAGCGAAGAACATCTTACAGCCAACCTTTTAAGTGATTGCATGCTTGCCGGTGGTGGTCCGGATGATGCAACGGCTAAATGGGTAGATGGTTTTGAAGATCCTGTTGAAGATACCTACAAAGATTTGTGGGTGCAGACATATAATGGGGTTTATCGCGCCAATGCTATTATAGAAGCAACAGAAAATACTGATTTTTCAAGTTATTTTTTCACTGAAGCCGAAGCTATTGAATTCAAGAATAATACTTTGGGTGAAGCCTACTTTATGAGGGGTTTTATGATGTACAGAGCTGCCAGATTTTTTGGAGGAATGCCACTTATACCAACAACTGATGCACCACGTGATGTGCCACGTGCTACATTTAGCGAAACCTTTGGAATGATTGCAGCTGATTTTATAAAAGCTGCCGAGTTATTGCCAGCTATAACTGCTGGTACTATTAGTCCGGAACAATATGGTCATGCAAATAAATGGGCTGCAAAGGCTTATATTGCACGTACTTACTTGTTTTATACCGGTTACATGACCAATATTGAAAAACAGGCAACAGACGTAGTTAGCCTTCCGGATGGCGGAAGCTTAACTAAAAATGATGCAGTTGCACACCTGAATGATATCATGGCCCAAAGTGGATATGCTCTTGCAAGTGATTTCAGGAACCTATGGCCGTATTCTTATGTTAATACTGGTGCCGGTTCAGTTGTATTGCCATGGGCCGATAATGAAGGATTGGAATGGGTAGGGCAGGATGGCCCCAACTCACCTACTGGAACAGGAAATCCAGAAGTAATGTTTGCTCTAAGGTATGCATTTGGAAACTGGAGTTGGGATGAAGGACAAAAATATAACAACAGGATATGCCTGTTCTTTGGTATACGGAGCAATTCATTAGTTCCTTTCGGAGAAGGATGGGGCTGGGGCACCGTACATCCACAACTGTGGAGTCAGTGGGATAATGCAGATCCCCGTAAAGAAGGTTCTATCCTTGTTTTAGGTGATGCCAATCAAGGTACTGGTGGCGTTGTAATACCAAACAACTGGGATCATGAAACCGGATATATGAATAAAAAATATACAACGCTTCAGCATGATGGTGATGAAGGAATAAAAGGAATGTTTTATTATCTGTACGGCTGGTCAAATGGTGATCCTTTCCAATTATGGGCAGCTCAGGATTTCTATTACCTGAGGTATGCAGATGTGTTGCTTATGCACTCCGAATTAACAGAAACTGCTAATGGACTAAATGACGTTCGTGATAGAGCAGGATTAGCACCTGTAGCCTATTCTCTGGATAATCTTAAAGCAGAACGTTTACACGAATTTGCTTTTGAAGGCTTGCGCTGGTTCGATCTGGTTCGCTGGGGCGATGTTGAAACAAGTAATAACTACTATGGTGTGCAGGCCAATGTTACAAATTCAGGTGGAGTGGATGCTGTATATACGGTTAGTTACAGACCTGAAACAAAAGGTTTACTTCCTATACCCGAATCAGAGATTGCTTTGTCAAACGGTGTATATGAACAAAACCCCGGATGGTAATAACAAATATTATTTAATTAAAAAAATAATTCATTATGAAGTCATATAAATTAATAAGTTTTATTGTTGGGGCATTCGTGCTGGTGCTTGCTTCTTGCGAGCCCAAGGAGGATAGAGCTGAACTTAAAAATAATCTAACAGTTGACCAAGTTGAGTTAGTTGTAACAAGTAGTACTACTGGAGGGAATGAGATTACCCTTAAAATGAATACTCCGGGAGTTGTTGGTTATTGGGATTACAATTTGGGGAGAGCCTATACTGATGAAGTAACAATTATCTATCCTATACCTGGAACAAGTACTTTTACATTTACTGGTAGCCTCGGGGCTGAATTTTTTGAAAAAACGATAGATGTAACAATTGATCAAATTGATCATCCCATTGCCGATGAATGGATATATTTGGTAAGTGAAGACATCGCTGCTGGCAAAACATGGGTGTTTTTTAAAGATAATCCTGAGGAAGGAGGAGGAGGTCCTTTATGGTGGTATATGTCACCTCCGGATGATCCATCGGCTTATTTAACTGCCTGGTGGAATGCAGGAGGTACTTGCTGTCCTCCTGGAGATGGAAATGGAGAAATGTCATTTAATCTTGATGGTGCTGCTAATTATATCTACAATGATGGTAATGGAAATATCGTCAATGCATCATTTGTTTTAGATGTTGCAAAAATGAGGTTAGTGTTTAATGGTGAAAATATTTTAGGCCAGGATGACGCTAGGATAAACCCAAATGGAGTTTATGAGGTGGTCAGGATAGATGATAATAATTTAGTATTATATACTCCTAATAACGGTGGTGGCACAGGGTGGACATGGTGGTTTAAACCAAAGCCATAATTAGCAGTTCTAAATATTGGAAGCCTTCATTTTTTCTAGATTCTAATAACAAAAATTTAGGTTGATTATTAATTTGGTAAATGCTAAACTTATTTTTAAAAACTTAATAATTTTTTCCATAAATTGTGGTTTTGATAAAGTTTAGTATAAGGAGGGGCAACATTTTCTAAGAGTTGCCTCTCTGCTCAATGGAAAATCTTTGGTAAAAGCTAAACGCGCTCTCAAATAATGTTTGAATCAGTAAGTTCATCTTTTAGACTTGCTGTCCCGGTAAAAAACCAGCCGGGGATAAAATCTCTTAGTATAATTTAGGTTTTAATTAGAGTTTAGCTGTGCTTGGCAGTCCTCAATATTTGGGGGCTGCTTTTTTATATCCAGAACTACCACTCATTCGATTCTTTTCATGTATTAATAAAAATCTGGGATACTTCGACTAATATTCAGCAATGGAATGAGAAATTAGCTATTAGACAATTGGAAATTGGTGTATTGGAAATTGGAAATTGGTGTATTTGTTTTAGAAAGTTGTACTTTATTATCGATATATCTTCACTAATACACTATTAAACTAATACACAAATAAACTAACACACAAATTAATTATCCCTTAACTAACCTAGTGAATTATTATTCTGTAATTGTCTGATGTCTTGTAACTAATAATCCGTCACCAATGACCAATCATATGTTACCATATTATTTAAATATTTGCAGGAAACAATTAAAAAGCAACCCATTAGATTGCCCTATGTAAGGATGCTTGAATTTATTGATTAATCAGCAAAAAAGACAAAAACCTACCTGCCGACAGATAAGTTTTTGTTTTTTTTATAATTGAACTAATCCTTACTTTTTATCCAACTGCTTTATCAATTCCTCACAAGCTTTTTTTAATTGCTCATCAACTCCATTGGCCTTGCAATCGGGTGAATTTTCAATAATAATATTGGGTACTGCCGGGCCCAATTCCATGTTCTCATCTGTTGCTTTTACAAACCAGGCGCGGAAAGGCATCCGTACAAACGATCCATCTACCAATCCAACACCGCTGGTTGAGATTACAGCTCCAAAAGTGGGCTCTCCAACCAAAGTACCAATACCAAGGGTTTTATAAGCATGAGAAAAAATCTCTGCATTTGAATAACTGGCTGAATTACAGAGTGCTATTGATGGCTTATTCCATGCAAAATAAGGCAATCTTTCTGCAAATGGATAATAATTACGGTATTTTAAATGATCTTTTAAAGTCGTTGTTGCCCCTCGGGGTATGGTATAGGCATGCTGTTTTACATTCAGAATAGCCATTAAGTAATCGGTGGTCCATCCTCCCCCATTATATCGAACATCAATTACAATGGCTTCTTTACCGTCACCAGCTGCTGTTAGTTCACGTTCAAAGCGCTCAAAACCAGGCATATCCATTCCTCTAATATGCAAGTAACCAAGCCGACCTCCTGAATATTTTTCGGTAAGTGCGCGTCGGTCTTTCACCCATTCGTCATACAATTCATCTCTCAGGCCGTCAGTTGGCCGGATAGCAACCTCTCTCTGAACACCCTGAACATTTTTAACAAGCAACAATGTTTTGGTATCCGCTTTATTCGTCAGTAATGACCAGAAATTCATCTTATTGTCAATTTTTTCACCATCAATGGCTAAAATTACATCACCCACATTTAATTTACTGAAGCCCTTATCTGCCGGAGAATTTGGGATAACCCTGAAAATTTCAACCCCTACAGGCAAAGGTTTAATTTCAACTCCAGGAAACCCGGTTTTCTCTGATTGGGTTTTTTCTCTATCGCGGCCATATAAGCCCATATGACTGGCATTTAATTGCCCTAACATGTTGTTATACATGTAAATAAAATCTGTTTTTGTGGATGCTGCCAAACACCAGGGTTTGTACTTAACCTTTAAGCCTTCCCAATTTTGACCATGATATTCAGGATCATAAAATCCATCGCGTAAAGCACGCCAGGCTTCTTCAAAAACCTGGTTTAATTCATCTTTAAACAGAATGGTCATTTTAGCATCAACAGGTAAATTTTCCAAATCCTTTCCGCTTGCAGAAATTCTGGATAACGAACCTTTAATACTCATATACAGATATTTACCTTCGGAGTCAAGCTTCACATCCCTTGGCGATTGCCCACCTTTTGTAACTTCATCCATTTCAGTTTTATCCCAGTTTACTTTAAACAAGTCACTCCCTTTTTTACCAG
>JARGGF010000159.1 GCA_029210905.1 Bacteroidales bacterium
TCCTTGGCCATCATTTTACATCCCAGTTAATTCCTGATGATACCACTCAATTGAATAGCAAGGGAGAAGGTGTTTTTATAGGAAAGGAAAAGCTACCAGCCGGAATGTATTTTGTGTTTTTACCAACAAAAAATTATTTCGATGTTTTAATAGCTGAAAACCAAAAATTTATGGTTAAAAATGATACCATTGCCAGTGAATTTCTAAAAAATATTAAAATAACCGGTGATAAAGAGAATGAAATTTTTGTTGAATACCAGCGTTTCCTTGCAAAAGAGCGTGAGAAATCTAATGCTTTAAGCGAAGAGTATAAAACATCAACTGATGAAAAACGAAAAAAGGAGCTTGAAAATGAATTTAAAAAACTAAACGAAGGGGTCGCTCAAAAGCTTGAAAATGTGATTGCAGATAATCCGGATTTTTTCTTTTCAAAATTCTTAAAAGCCACCCAAGAGGTTAAAATACCAGAAAATATTACCGACCAAAAGGAAAAATATTATTATTACAGAAACCATTATTTTGATTATTTCGATTATAAGGATCAGCGTTTGTTAAGAACTCCAATTTACGAAAACAAACTTGATTATTACCTGGACAAAGTTTTGCCTCAAATACCGGATACGATAATTCCTGTAGTTGATATTTTAATTGAAAATTCAAGGCACGATAAAGAACTGTTTCGTTATATGCTTGTTCATTTATTTAACAAATATACAAGCAGTCAGTTAATGGGAATGGAAAATGTTCAAGTGCATATAGCTGAAAAATATTATATTGACGAAGCTCATTGGAGTGATAAAAAATTTATTGATGAATTAAAAGAAAAAGTGAGGCGAAAAAAACCTGGATTAATTGGCAATGTAGCTCCAGAACTTAAAATGATAGCCCTACCAAAAGATTCATTATCAATTGTGGCCTTAAAGGAATCGCTCGAAACTCTAAAGGAAAACGGTGCAGCCTTTTTAAAGGATGAAAAAGCAATTGCTGAAAAAATGAAATTGCATAAGGCGAATTATCCAAATTTAAGTGATTCAGCGCTACGTTCGCAAGTAATAATAAGTGAATTAGCTCAAATGCTTGAAGAACAATTTCTTCCTGGTTTCGACGGATATATTTCTGTTCATGAACAGGCCACCAAATATATCATCCTGTATTTTTGGGAACCAGATTGCAGCCATTGTAAAGAAGCTACTCCAAAATTCTCAAAAGAATTTGATGAAAAAAAACTGGCTGAACAAGGGGTAACTGTAATGCCGGTATATCTCCACCGAAATATTAACGAGTGGGATAAATACACAAAACACATTGATGAATGGCTTGATTTTGTACTAAAACACAAAATGGTGAAATGGTTAAATCTCTGGGAACCATTTGGTTATTCGCAATATCGCGATAAATACGACATTTCAAGTTCTCCTGTTTTATACTTACTAGATAAAGACAAAAAAATAATAGCTAAAAGAATTGGTTACGACCAGGCAATTGGCATTATAGAGGAAATTGAAAAAAGTGGAGCAACAAAATAAATTTAAATCCCGGGAAGCCGGGATTTTTTCTTTTATTAAAACCTTATGGAACATCGATTTTACAATAAATCCAATATCAAAATCTAAATTAAAAATAAGGTGCACAATTTTTAAAGACCTAAAATTGAATTATATTTGTAGGGAAAATGACAAAAAGTTTATAATGATAACAAAGCCTACATACGAAGAGCTTGAAAAAAGAATTCAACAACTTGAGGTAAATATAAAATCCGAAAAATATAACAATGATCATACTTCAAATGTAGCAATAAAAGATGCTCCTGAAGAATTTGAAAAACTAAGGGAAAAACTGCAGGACAAATCTGAACAACTTGAAGATCTTAAGAATTATCTTTACGTTGTAGAAAATCAATTAAGATTGATTACCAAAAATGCTAAAGATATTATTTTCAGATTTTCTATCACTGAAGAAAAATTGGAATACATAAATCCTGCCGCCTACAATATACTGGAATATACAATTGAAGAATTTTATAATCAACCAAGGTTATTGGAAGAATTAATACTCGATAGCTGGAAAGAAGTTTATGAAGAAAATCTACAGCAATTGCTTAACAATCACACTAGCCAGCCATTTGAATTTCAAGCCTTTACAAAATCCAGAGATATTGTTTGGCTGTATCAATCATGGAACCTTATATTTGATAAAAACAGAAAACCTATAGCCATTGAGGGAACAATACGGGATATAACAGACCGTAAACAAGCAGAGTTAGGTTTAAAAAAGAAAAATATTGAATATTTATCGCTTAATGAAGAATATTTGCAGATTAATGAAAATTTGCGAAATTCTAATGCCCAGCTAATTAAAAACAATGCTGCTCTAATTAGAAGCGAAGATCAGTACAAAGTTCTTATCGATCAGGCCGCTGATGGAATATTTGTAGGCGGAACAGATGGTATCATGCAAAGTGTAAACAACAGTGGATGCAGGTTGACAGGCTATACTGCAGAGGAATTAAAAGGTTTGAAATTAACTGATTTGTTTTATCGCAGTAATAAAAGTCAATCAGGTAATTTACTTGAAAAAGTAAAAATGGGCACAGCCTTTACTTCTGAAAGACTGATTTTAAGGAAAAATGGTACAAAGGTGCCCGTTGAAATAAACATAAAATTGCTTTCAGATGGCCGTTTTCATGCTATATTCAGGGATGTTTCGGAAAGAAAAGAGGCTGAAAAACAATTAATTAAATCTGAAGTCAGCTATCGTAACATCTATAATTCCAGTAATGACGGTATTATTATTTTTGACCTTGATACACTAAAAATAAGGGACATCAATACCGCAGGAATGAAACTATATGGCTATAAAAAGGATCAACTGCTCTCACTGGATATTGACTCGCTTAGTGCAGGGATAGGAAATTTTACAGGTGAAGCATTTAGAAAACTGCTAAAAAAATCAAGTGAAACCGAAAGCCAGCTGTTCGACTGGATGGCCAAAAAGAAAAATGGTGAAATTTTCTGGCTTGAAATGGACATCAAACAAGCAAATATTGGAGATGATCTATGCATTTTAAATGTAATTAGGGATGTAACCAATAGAAAAAAAACAGAGGAGCAGCTAAAGCAAAATGAGATCAGGTTCAGGTCGCTGTTTGAAAATATGAGTAACAATGTGGCCATATTTGAAGTGATTGATAATGGAAAGGACTTTATTTTTAAAAATTTTAATTCTGCAGCCGAAAAACTTGAAGGAATTAACAGGAATGAAATAATTGGAAAAAGTGCCGGAATCGTTTTTCCGACACTGAGAGAATATAATTTGCTTGAAACATTTAAAAAAGTTTGGGAAACAGGTAAGCCTGAAGAAACCCCCATCATTCTGTACGATAATGACGATCGAATATTAAGCTGGACAGAAAATTTTATATATAAACTGCCTTCAAATGAGATAGTTGTTATTTATGATGATATCACTGAAAGAAAAAAGGCCGAGTTTGATCTCTTAAAAACAAAGGAAAGGTATCGGATCGCTACTGAAGAAACCATGGTAGCAGTTTGGGAAAGAAACCTTGAAAATAACAAAGGTCATGCCGATGCAGTCCTTTTTGAAATATTGGGCTATCCAATTCCAAATGTAGAGGACAGTTTTAGTATCTGGAAAAATTATATTCATCCTGATGATTTACAGGAAATTCAAAAGCTGAACCAGGAACTAAAAGAAGGTAAAATAAAAGAGCTCAATTATAAATTCAGGGCTACAGATATTGATGGAAACATCAGATGGTTTATCGACAAAGGAGTTGCATTAAAAAATAACAAAGGCATAACTACAAGATTAATTGGAACAATTTCTGATATTACCCAACAACAAAAGATTGAAGAACAATTAATATTGGCAAAGGAAAAAGCAGAAGAAGCTGACAATTTAAAATCGGCATTCCTTGCAAATATGTCACATGAGATTCGTACACCAATGAATGGTATCCTTGGTTTTTCAGATCTTTTAAAATATGAAGAAACTACGGAATCAGAAAGAAATAATTTTATTGATATTATTCATCAAAGTGGAAAACAATTGATGAATATTATTAACGATATACTTGATATTTCAAAAATTGAAGTAGGTCAAATTCAAATCAATGAAGAAAGCTGTTCAATTAATGATATGCTTGATGAATTACTTGGTTTGTTCAAACCTGATATTAAAGACAAGAAAAATCTTACACTCGAAATTCATAAAGAACTTGATGATAGTGAAAGTATTGTAATTACTGATGGGGTAAGAGTTAGACAGATACTAACAAATCTGATAAACAATGCAATAAAATTTACATCACAGGGCTATGTGGAATTTGGCTATTTGATAGTTCCTTCAGATAATCCATCAGAAAAAATCAAACATGATATTCAGTTTTATGTTAATGATACAGGCATTGGGATACCCGATACCAAACGTGAAATTATTTTTGATCGTTTCAGACAGTCTGATGAATCACATACCAGAAAATTTGGGGGTACCGGACTTGGCCTTGCAATTTCAAAAGGCTTTGTAGAATTACTGGGCGGACAAATATGGCATGAATCAACTCAGGATCATGGTTCTACCTTCTATTTTACCATTCCCTACAAAGCTGGAAATATTGAACAAATAAGAAAAATTGAAGCAAGTTTTAATACCACCTATAACTGGAGCAACAAAACAGTATTGGTTGTTGAAGATGATGAAATTAGCTTTAAATATTTGCATAAAATACTTAGCAAAACAGGTTTGACTATCATTCGTGCCATTTCAGGATATGATGCTGTTAATATTTGTGATAAGCACAACGAAATCAATTTGGTTTTGATGGACATACAGCTGCCGGGAATCAATGGATATGAGGCGACCAAAAAAATCCGTGAATTTAAACCGGATTTGCCAATTCTGGCCCAAACGGCACATGCCCTGCCCGAAGACAAACAAAAGAGTATTGATGCCGGTTGTAATGATTATATCTCCAAACCAATAAAAAGACAGATACTTTTTTCAAAAATCAGCCATATTTTGACAAATTAATATCTTGCTTTCAATTTTTAGTGTTTTTACCTAATTTGTCTGATTGTATAACATTCCTTGCCAACTATTACTTGATTCAAGTTGTTTTTCAATTCGGTGTACGATTTCAAAGTTCTTTAATCCTTCCCATTTAGGTGCAATCAATAAATCAAGAGGTGACTCACTAATAAAACGTTCTACAATAATTTGAGGACTAAGGTGCTTAAGGAACTCCACAATAAATTTTACATATTCATTTGCTTCAAATAAATCAAAAATCTTTGGATTACTGGCATACTGCTTAGCCATGATTGTTTTTTTAATTATCTGTAAATGATGAAGTTTAAGACTGGTGATAGGTAACTCTGAAATGGTAACAGCATGCTGCAATAAATCCGACCTTGATTCACCTGGTAAGCCCAAAATCATATGCACACCGGTTTCAATGCCTCTATCTGTTGATTGCTTGATCGCTTCCACCGATTCCTCATAAGTATGGCACCTGTTAACCAATTCAAGCGTCCGGTTCAAAGTTGATTCTATGCCAAATTCTAGGACAATATAGAATTTTTTTGACAGTTCAGCCAGGTAATCAAGAATTTGGTCATTCACACAATCAGGACGTGTGCCAACAACCATACCAATAACACCTTGATGAGATAATGCTTCTGTCCAGATTTTTTTTAGCCTTTCAAATTCACCATAAGTATTAGAATATGCCTGAAAATAGCATAAATACTGTTGAGTTTTATATTTAGGTGAAAAAAAAGATATTCCTTCGTCTAACTGCTTGCTAACTGATTTGCTTGGCATACAGTAATAAGGATTGAAAGTGTCGTTATTGCAATAGGTACAACCTCCCCTACCCTTTGATCCATCTCTGTTTGGACAGGTAAAACCTGCATCAATGGAAATTTTCTGCACCCGCTCAGAAAATCTATTTTTAAAGTAGCTGGAATAATCGTTGTATCTTTTTGAATGTCCCCAGGGATATTTATTTGTTTGTTGCACTCTGATAATTGTTTTTGTTTTTAAGCAGCCAAAAGTAATTGATATAGTGTAAAAGAAAAATGCTTATTTATACGCTGCCTAAATTATTTCAAACTATAATAAAAATATTATCTGAAATAAGTTGACGGAAAACTAATTTGCGCCATACAATCAATTGCGTAAGAATCAGTCATTCCCGCAATATAGTCGGTAACTATTATTTCGGGGTTTGTTTCGTTGAGATAAAAATTGTGCATGGTTTCGAGGTATTGTCCAAAAGCTTTTTCCAGTTTGAGACTTTGCTTTTGATAAGCCGCATAATCGCGCTCATATTTTTCAAAAAGAATAAGTAAATAATCAAAAAGGGCGTATATTATTTTTCCTGCAATTATTTTATTTCTTTCATTTTTAGTATTGTGATAAATATACTTATAATTAAAGTCCTTTAAAAGCAGAAGTGTTGGAAAAACATCATCAGAGAAACCTATTTTATCATCAAACCTGGAAGAATTAATGATATCATGTACCAGATTATCAATTATCTGACTGTTATTTGCACCAATTTTTTCTTTTACTTCAGCTGGTAATTCATTTCTTGTGATAAAGTTAGCCGTAATAGCATCTTCAATATCTCTTCCCAGGTAAGCAATTTTATCAGAAAACCTAACAATACATCCTTCAAATGATGAAGGCCTAATTTTCCTGTTTGAGATAAGTTCAAGGTTTTTCATATCATCATCAGGAACAAGATGTTGTTCAAAGCTTTCTCCATTATGGGCAATAATTCCATCTTTTACGCCATAAGTTAAATTAAGTCCTTTTCCATTATTGGCCAGATGCTCAATAATTCTATAACTGTTTACCTCATGAACAAAAGAATTGCCACCACCCAAACGCTTATTTAAAAAATATTCACCTTCATGTCCAAAAGGGGCATGCCCCAAATCATGGCCCAGGCCAATTGCAAAAGCCAAATCAGTATCCAGTTCCCACTCGTATTGATTCAGACCTAAACATATTGACTTAGCAATAGTAGCAACATGCATCACATGCTCAATTCGTGTACAAACATGATCATTTTCGGGTGCAAAAAATACCTGGGTCTTGTGTTTCAACCTTCTAAAAGGCATTGAATGAATAATCGCAGTTTGATCGCGAAAATAATGACCACGAATAGGTGCGTCTTTTTCCAGGGTGCGCTTTAAATAACTTTCATTGGGTAAGGGATTCTTCATTTGAGATTATTTTATGGGTTAAATGTAGTGATAAATTTATTATATTTGGAGACTTTCAAAGTCTTCGAAATTTAGAAAGTCTCCAAAACCAAAACATATGAAAACAAAAATCATTATTTTAATTTATGCTACTTTGCTTTTTTCCTGTAAGCAAAATAAGCAGGAACAAATTGTAAATGAACTACTTAATGTAGACAAGGAATTCTCTGCCCTCTCTGTTGAAAAAGGAAAAAACCATGCCTTTTTAACCTATATGCATAAAGATGTAACAATTTTAGAAAACAAATCCATGCCCATTGAAGGAAAAGAAACTGTTGCAAAAATGTATGAAAATGAACCAGACAGCGACTACACTTTAAAATGGAAACCATTGCGCGCAACAGCTGCTGCTTCAGGAGATTTAGGTTATACCTATGGAATGTGGATGTATAGTACGAGCGATACCAGCCTTTTGGGAACTTACATTACAATCTGGAAAAAAAATGAACAGGGAGCCTGGAAATTTATTTTGGATACGGGTAATGTTGGTTTAGGAAAAGATGAAGAGAAAGAAAAAGAGCAGTTTTAAGCTGCTCTTTTTTAATATTTATTATTCAATATTATTCCGTTTGAATTGAAAATTTCAATTTTGCGGGACTAGTTTCAGGTATAACACTTTGCCTTCTTGTATAAGTAAGACTATATACCCTGAATTGAAGTAAAAGTGAATAACGAGGTG
>JARGGF010000015.1 GCA_029210905.1 Bacteroidales bacterium
TAGATTTAGATGATTACAATTCTTTTGATCTTCCCAAAAGCTATCAGGAATTAGCAGGCATGTACTTTATTATTACTGGAACTGGAAAAAGAATGCGCGATTTGGCAAAAAATCCTCTTAAAAATGCCCTGATAATAAAACTCAATGAAAACGGTAGTGCCTATTGGATTATCTCACATAATAAACAATCTCAAGATTTTCTGCCTTCTTCTGAATTGCCAACACATTTATCAGTACATCAAAAAATAAAACAGTCAGCTTCGGAAAAAAAAGTAGTAATGCACACCCATACAAATGAACTAATAGCTCTTACCCAGATAAAAGAATATTGCAATCAGGAAAATCTTAATAAAATATTATTCGGTATGCATCCTGAAACAATAATTTTTGTGCCTAAAGGAGTTGGATTTGTTGAATACACCATGCCCGGAACAGAAGCAATTGCTGAAAAAACAGTGAATACTTTTGAAAAACATGATGTTGTTATCTGGGAAAAACATGGTGTTTTTGCCATAGGTGAGTCAGTTTCAGAGACTTTTGATGTGATAGATATATTAGCTAAATCTGCAAGCATTTTTTTTATGTGCAAATCTGCCGGATATGTACCGGAAGGTTTATCTGAAAAGGAATTGGTGCAATTAAGAAATGCATATAATTTGCCCTAGAAAAATCCGTGATATTAATTATCTAATAAAACCCAGGTTATGAACAAAAACTTATTATTTATTGCACTAATCTTTATAGCTGTTTGTAGCACAAAGTGCAATATTCAGGACGAAACAATTTCTAATCAAGAAATTAGTATTATTCCAGCACCAGAAACAATCATTTTAAAAGAAGGTCTGTTTATCATTAATTCCGATACCAGGGTGTTGATAAATAAAAAGGATACAGAGTTAACAGATATTGCCAAGCTCTTTGTTCAGCAAATAAAATTATCAAGTAATATTGATATACCCATAATTGCAAAAGGAGAATTTTCAGGAGAAGATAATTGTATCTCATTAGAACTAAAACAAGATGAGCAACTAAATGATGAGGCTTATGAATTATCTGTCACTAATAAGAAAATTACCATTATAGCATCGAAACCTGCAGGTTTATTCTACGGAATTCAATCCTTATTGCAATTATTGCCTGCTGAAATTTATGCAAAAGATAAACTAAACAGCTCTGCGCTGAAACTTCCTGCTGTTGAGATAAAGGATAAACCCAGGTTTTCATACAGGGGAATGCACTTAGACGTATCAAGACACTTTTTCCCAAAAGAATTTATAAAAAAGTACATTGATCTAATCGCTTTTAACAAAATGAACACTTTTCATTGGCACCTTGTTGATGATCAAGGCTGGCGGATTGAAATTAAAAAATACCCCAAATTAACTGAAGTTGGGGGCTGGAGAGTTGACCGCGAAGATAAAACCTGGGGAAACCGCCCTGCCGCCTTGCCTGGTGAAAAAGCAACATACGGGGGATACTATACCCAAGAAGATATTAAAGAAATAGTAGCCTATGCAAAAAAGAAATACGTAACTATTGTTCCTGAAATAGAGATGCCAGCCCATGTGATGTCAGCGATTGCGGCCTATCCCAATCTAGCCTGCGTAGGTGATAGTATCACTGTTCCTCCCGGAAGTGTTTGGCCAATAACAAAAATATATTGCGCAGGAAATGATAGCACCTTCGTTTTCCTTGAAAATGTATTGACTGAAGTAATTGATTTATTTCCAGGGCAGTATATTCACATTGGAGGAGATGAGGCAACCAAAACAGCCTGGAAAAGTTGTTCAAAGTGCCAGGCACAAATTAAAAAAGAAAAACTTAAAAATGTTGAAGAACTGCAATCCTATTTTATAAAACGAATTGAAAAGTTCTTGGTTGCTAAAGGGAAAAAAATGATAGGTTGGGACGAAATTTTAGAAGGGGGCCTTGCCCCTGAGGCCACTGTTATGTCATGGAGAGGAGTCAGTGGTGGAATAGCAGCGGCAAAATCGGGCCATTTTGCAATAATGACACCTGGATCGCACTGTTATTTTGATCATTATCAAGGAGATCCTGATTTTGAACCAGAAGCCTTTGGAGGTTACACTAGCTTAAAAAAAGTATATGCTTATGAACCAATCCCGGATGAATTAAATCATGAAGAAGCCAAATACATTTTAGGTGCGCAGGCAAATCTTTGGACAGAATTTGTTTATGATGGAAAACATGCCGAATATATGGTCACCCCAAGAATATCTGCTTTGGCAGAAGTGGTATGGTCACCTAAAGAGAAAAGGGATTGGGATAATTTTAACAGCCGCTTGCAAACTCAGCTACAGCGTTATAAATACCTGGATGTTAATTATTGTAAGGGAACAACCAAATTAGATATACGCCCGGAGTTTAAAGACTCATCACTTTACATAAGTGTTAATACAGAGCGGTTTAAGCCTGAAATTCGTTATACATTGGATGGCTCTGAACCAAACGCCAATTCACCTGAATATAAAGAACCATTTACAGTTTCAGGTTTAAGTACTATAAAAGCTGCGTTATTTGAAGAAGGCAAAGTGCTTGGAAAAGTATCTGAAAGGATAATAGGCATGCATAAGGGGCTTGGAAAAACAGTCAGGTATTCAGTACCTTTTAGCAATAAATATACTGCAAATGGCGAATCTGCATTAGTTGATGGACTAACCGGAAGTAAATCATTTAATGACGGGTTCTGGCAAGGGTTTGAAGGAACTGATATGGAAGTGACAATTGATTTGGCCGCTAAAACTGAAATTAAGGAATTATCTATTGGATTTATACAAGAACAAAAGAGTTGGCTTTTTCTTCCAAAATCAGTTACGTTTTCTATTTCTGATGATAATGTTAATTTTAATTTACTAGCTCAAATTGAAAACAATATCCCAACTGACAGTACTGGCATAATTATAAAAAGATTTGAATATCAGCAAAATACACATACATGCAGGTATTTAAAAGTAAAAGCAAATGCCCTGAAAGTTTGCCCGGACTGGCATGGAGGAGCTGGCCAAAACTCCTGGATTTTTGTAGATGAAATAATTATTAATTAGATGAGTATGTTATATAGAATAATTTGGATTATACTATTTACAATGATGCTATCCTATAATTGTAGCAATCAGACAATTACTGCACCTGAACCTATAAATCCAATTCCCAGCTCAAGACAACTTGCCTGGCAAGAAATGGAAATGGTTGCTTTTGTGCATTTTACCACCAATACATTTACCGACCTTGAGTGGGGGAATGGTGACGAACCTGAATCTGTTTTCAATCCAACTGAGCCAAATCCGCTCCAGTGGGCTACAGAATTAAAAAATGCAGGGTTCAAAGAACTAATTTTTACATGTAAACACCACGATGGTTTTTGTCTGTGGCCTTCGAAATATACAGAACATTCGATTAAAAACAGTCCTTATAAAAACGGAAAGGGCGATTTGGTACTTGAAACCTCCGAAGCCTGCAAAAAAGTTGGGATAAAGTTTGGCATTTATCTTTCACCATGGGATCGCAACCATGCTGATTATGCCCAACCTGGTTATATAACCTATTACCGCAATCAGCTAAAGGAACTGATAACTAATTACGGGCCTATTTCCGAATTATGGTTCGATGGAGCGAATGGTGGAACCGGTTATTATGGTGGAGCAAATGAACGGCGTACTATTACTAGTTCGTATTATGATTGGCCAAATACCATAAAACTTGCACGAAGCTTGCAAAACGAAGATTTTGTAGTTTTTAGCGACAATGGCCCGGATGTTCGCTGGGTTGGTAACGAAGAAGGTTGGGTGGGCGAGACCAACTGGAATATGATAGACCCCGATACGGCTCTTATCCGCAGGCCTGGTTTCGAAAAAATCATAGGTTCTGGTATGGAAAATGGTTCTCACTGGATTCCTTCAGAAGTAGATGTTTCCATACGCCCAGGCTGGTTTTATCATGCAAGTGAAGATAACAGGGTAAAAACGCCTGAACAACTTTTCGATATTTACCTAAACTCAGTAGGCCGTGGTGCAGTATTATTGCTTAATGTGCCGCCCGATCGGCGTGGACTTTTCCACGAAAATGACGTCAAATCCCTTCAAGGTTTCCGCCAAATGCTGGATCAGGAATTTAAAACAAACCTGGCTCTTGGGGCAAAAATAACTGTTAGCTCTGTCCGTGGTAATTCCGATGAATTTGATGCTGATAAACTTCTCGATGAAAATAGCGAAACCTATTGGGCAACAGATGACAACATTACTTCTGGAAGTATTGAGCTTGTATTGCAAAAACCTCAAACAATTAAATATGTTGCTTTACATGAATACCTTAAACTAGGGCAACGTGTTAAAGCATTTATTATTGAGGGATTGATCGATAACAAATGGGTAACGGTGGCAGAAGGAACCACCATTGGCTACAAACGGATTCTCAAAATAGATCCAATAATCACCAACAAAATTCGTGTGAAAATTACAGATGCCAAAGGCTGTTTAACTATTTCCGGTATACAAATTTTTTAGATGCCTTGTTCAAGCAAAATATTAAATCATTTAACAATAAAATGCCTGATAATGAGAAAAATACTAATACTGCTTTTATTTTTAAGCTCCATTTTTTATGGAACGAGAGCCCAAAAAAAGTTACACTCCTTTGAAATAAAAAACGGGCAATTCCTTTATGATGATCAAGCCATTCAAATCTATTCCGGTGAAATGCATTTTGCTCGAATTCCTCAAGAATACTGGAGACATCGGCTTAAAATGGCAAAAGCCATGGGTCTGAATACTATTGCCACCTACGTTTTTTGGAATTATCACAATACCGCCCCGGGTGTTTGGGATTTTGAAAGCGGCAATCGCAACATAGCCGAATTTATACGTCTGGTGCAGGAAGAAGAGATGCATATTATATTGCGGCCAGGACCTTATGCTTGTGCCGAATGGGAATTTGGAGGTTATCCCTGGTGGCTTCAAAAAAACAAAGATTTAGAAGTACGAACAAATAATAGGGCATTTTTAGATTCCTGTCAGGTTTATTTCAGTAAATTGGCAGAACAGGTTAAAGATTTACAGGTTACCAAAGGTGGCCCGATAATAATGTTTCAGATTGAAAACGAATTTGGTTCGTATATTTCTCAGCGCACCGATATTCCAACCTCAGATCACCGTACTTATTACATGGCCATTAAACAGATGCTTACCGATGTTGGATTTGAAGTACCCTTCTTTGCATCAGACGGAACGTGGTTATTCGATGGCGGTGCAATCCCTGGTGTATTGCCTACTGCAAACGGAGAAGGAAATATCGAAAACCTAAAAAAAAGTGTGGATAAATACCACCCTGGCGGACCTTATATGGTTGCAGAATTTTATCCTGGCTGGCTGGACCACTGGGGTGAACCATTTGTTAGAATTGCATCCGACCAAATAGTAAAACAAACTGAAAAGTACTTGCAAAATAAGATTAATTTTAATTTTTACATGGTACATGGCGGTACAAACTTTGGTTTTACATCCGGTGCTAATTTTAATAACGAATTTGATATACAACCAGACATTACAAGTTATGATTACGATGCCCCGATAACAGAGGCTGGATGGGCTTCGGTTAAATACCTTGCTTTGCGCGAAGTAATGACGAAATATGTTGACTACAAAATTCCTGATGTTCCGAAACAAATCCCTATAATAACCATTCCTGATATCCGGTTAACAAAAACAGTAGATTTCTTTGAATGGAAAAAACAGATAAAACCAATTATAAATGAGGAACCTTTAACCTTTGAAGAATTAAACCAGGGCTATGGCTATGTGCTCTACAGCAGGAGATTTACACAGCCAATCCAAGGGAAACTCCAGGTAAACGGTCTTCGGGATTATGCCCTGGTATATGTGGATGGAAAAAAAATTGGGGAATTAAATCGCATAACGAAAAACTACACCATAGATATTTCTATTCCATTCAACGGAACATTAGAAATACTTGTGGAAAATATGGGACGCATTAATTACGGAGCACAAATTACTGAGAATGAAAAAGGAATAATATCCCCGGTTATCATCAATGATTTTGAAATAACAGGCAATTGGCAAATGTTTAAAGTTCCTATGGATTCTGTTCCTGTATTGACAGGTATTAAAAATACAAATAAAAAAGGCAATCCGGCACTGTATGCAGGCTCCTTCAATTTGGAAAAAACCGGCGACACTTTCCTCAACATGCATGGCTGGGGCAAAGGTATTGTTTTTGTTAATGGAATAAACCTTGGCCGCTATTGGAAAATTGGACCACAACAAACGCTTTATGTGCCAGGCTGTTGGTTAAAAACAGGGGAAAACGAAATAGTAATATTTGAGCAACAAAACGATAAATTACAAGAGGTGGTGAAAACTGCCAACAAGCCGATATTGGATGAGTTAAGATAAGTAGCAAATAATAATTGATACCGGGTTTTCAGGTAGTGGTTAGATAAATTGGAATTATAATATGCTTGACAACAAAACAGTGCAAGATTAATGATTAATTCTAGATTTTAATTAAAAATTAATCCAATATTAATACACATACTTTTACTTAGTATTTTCATAATAATAAGTTTGAAATTGTTATTGAATTAGTGCTTTGTTAATTTTTTCAGAAATTTTTTTAGTTTTTAGGTTAATGATTATAAAATGTAAGAGAGATTTTTTCTCTCTTCATTTTATAATTCGTATTTTTAGGTCTACTTCCAAAACCAAGATGAAGAAATATATTTTACTCAAATATTTTATATTAATTTTTAGCATCGCTCCTGCTCAGGAGTTGGTCCAGTTTGTCAATCCATTTATTGGCACCACAAATTTTGGGGCCACAAACCCGGGAGCTATTGTCCCCCAGGGCATGGTGTCAGTAGTCCCATTTAACGTAACTGGTTCTGATAAAAACACTTACGACAAAGATAGTCGTTGGTGGTCAACACCCTATTCCTGGGATAACAGCTATTTTACTGGTTATTCACATGTCAACCTTAGTGGTGTTGGATGTCCGGAACTGGGTGTAATATTATTAATGCCAACAACCGGAAGGATTAATGCAAATATCAAAGAATATGGCTCTGAAATGAGTCTGCAAAATGCCACTCCCGGTTATTATTCCTGCAAACTCGATAAATATAACATTCTCACAGAAGTGAGTGCTACGAAGCGCTCAGGAATCAACCGTTTTACCTTTCCTAAAGGGCAATCCAATGTTTTAATCGATTTGGGAAATGGATTAACCAATGAGTCAGGTGCTTATATCCAAGTTGTTGGAAATAATGAAGTGGAAGGTTACCGATTGACCGGAAGCTTTTGTTACCAAGGTAATTCAGAACGCCCCGTTTTTTTTGTAGCTCGATTTAACAAGCCTGCTAATGAATTTGGTGTGTGGAAAAAAATGCCCGAAATGAAGGCCGAAAAGGACTGGTCTTCAACTAATAACAAATTTAAGTACTACAAAAAATTTATCCAACCCATGGCTGGCGATAGTATTGGAGCCTGGTTTTCATTCGATACGCAAAATGACGAACAAATCATTGTTCAGGTGGGAATTTCATACGTAAGTATTGAAAATGCCCGATTAAATCTTGATACAGAGCAAATAGCTTTTGATTTTGATAAAGTTAAAAGAGAAGCAGAACAAAGCTGGGAAAATACTTTATCAAAAATAAAGGTAGAAGGCGGAACTGATAATCAAAAAACGATTTTCTACACGGCACTTTATCATATGAATATTCATCCCAATATGATAAATGATGTGAATGGTGAATACCCTCTAATGGAGTCATTTGGCATTGGAAAAAATGAAAATCGAAATCGCTATACAGTTTTTTCGCTATGGGACACTTACCGTAATTTTCATCCTTTCATGAGTTTGGTATATCCTGATTTACAATTAGATATGGTAAATTCCATGGTGGATATGTACAAAGAAAGCGGCTGGTTACCGAAGTGGGAATTGAATGGTAAAGAGACCTATACAATGAATGGAGACCCCGCTTTCCCAGTGATTACTGACACCTATTTAAGAGGGCTCACTGATTTTGACATAAATACTGCTTATGAAGCCATGATAAAATCAGCCACTACACCCGAAAAGGAAAATAAAATTCGTAGTACAAATGATTTTTATTTAAAAAATGGCTATGTTCCATTAACTGAAAAGTATGATAATTCTGTATCAGTAGCATTGGAATATTACATTGCCGACTGGAATTTAGGCCAGCTGGCAAAAGCACTTAACAAAAATAGTGACTATCAAATATTTAATAATCAGTCGCTTAACTATATGAAGTATTTCGATAAAAAAGAGTTTAAGATGATAAGGCCAAAGCTTTCTGATGGTACATTTCTTAGCCCTTTTAATCCTATGCAGGGAAAAAACTTTGAACCTGCCCCCGGTTTTCACGAAGGAACAGCATGGAATTACACTTTTTGTGTGCAGCACGATATTCCGGGGCTCATCAAATTGATGGGTGGTAAAAAAATGTTCACGCAAACCTTACAGAAGGTTTTTACTGATAGTTTATTTGATATGACCAATGAACCTGATATGCACTATCCGTTTCTTTTTAATTACGTTCATGGCGAAGAATGGAGGGCTCAAAAAGAAGTTAACAGCCTGATGCATTACTACTTCAAGAACAGTCCTGGTGGATTACCGGGCAACGATGATTGCGGCACCATGAGTGCATGGATTGCATTTAGCATGATGGGCCTTTATCCGGTTTGCCCCGGAGATATGGACTTTGCAATAACAATACCTGTTTTCGACAAAGTAACTATTAAATTAGATTCAAAATATTATCCTGGAAAGACATTTGAAATAATTACCAACAAATCCAAAAAGCAGGAAAAAATTAAAGAAATTATAGTTGAGGGAAAAGCGTTAAATTCATTTTTTATTTCTCACAAACAGATAATTAGAGGTGGAAAACTTGAAATAATCACCAATTAAGATGAAACGAAGCGATTTTGAAGTAGAAATTTGTGCAAATTCAATAGATTCCGTTATTGAAGCAGAAAAAGGAGGTGCAGATAGGGTTGAATTGTGTGACAATATTTGTGAGGGTGGAACTACCCCATCATATGGATTGATCAGTCTGGCGAAAGAAAAATGTAAAATCAAAGTTTTTGTAATGATTCGCCCACGAAGCGGCGATTTCGTTTACAATGAAAATGAAATTAACATCATGCTTAAAGACATTAAGGCAGCCATAAACATTGGAGTTGATGGTTTTGTAATTGGTTGTTTAAATCGCTCATTAGCTGTTGATTATGACACTTGTAGCAGACTAATAGAGGCAGCTAAAAGTCTTCCCATTACTTTCCACAGGGCATCTGATGTTACCACTGACCCTTTTGAATCGCTCAGAGTAATTGAATCACTTGGAATTGACAGAATCCTTACCTCTGGGCAACAAAATAAAGCCTTTGATGGGATAAAATTACTTGCTGAATTGAAACAATATTCACCAAATTTTCCTAAAATAATGGCTGGCAGCGGAATTGATGAATCCAATGTTGAAAAAATAGCAAATTTTACAGGGGTAAAAGCTTTTCATGTATCGTTGCGGACCGAAAGAAAAAGTATTAGTAAAACACATAATATCCAGTTTAACAGTTCGAAAGATATTCCTGAAAATATCAGGAAAATAACAAGCGCAGAAAGAATTAAAAAGTTCATATCAATTTTGGAAGAATTATAAAAAAAAGAAACGTCTAATATCACTTTCATTTGAAAAATAAAATTCACAACTTTATGATAACTCATTATATATCTACTATTTACAAACTTTTTAAGCTTAGTCTATTTTTGCTGATTTTGGTTTTCTCTGCGTGTAAATCTAAAGATGATCAACATTTAATTACAGACCAGGCTTTTAGAGAAACAGTCGAAAGCGATTTCCAAAAAGTAAAAGAACTGGCTTCGCAAAGGGCGGATGTGCTATTTTCAGTATTCGATAAGGACTTATCCACTCAAGAATCAGAAGCACTTAAATTTCTATTTGCCTACATGCCTTTGAATGACCTGGCTGATTACGATGGTGAATTCTTTCTACGGAATGTAAGATTGGCTTTTGCTGCGCGCGATACTTTTTCCTGGGGTAAAACTATTCCCGAAGATGTTTTCAGGCATTTTGTATTGCCTCATCGGGTAAATAATGAAAACCTTGATTCATCCAGAGCGCTGTTTTTCAGTGAATTATATCCAAGAATAAAAGATTTATCACTCGAAGATGCTGCCCTGGAAGTAAACCATTGGTGTCATGAAAAGATTAATTATCAGCCTACAGATTCAAGAACTGTTTGTCCTACTGGTGCTATAAAGGCTGGATTTGGCCGATGTGGAGAGGAATCTACATTCACAACTACGGCGTTGCGTTCTGTTGGAATTCCTGCCAGGCAAGTTTATACACCACGCTGGGCACATACTGACGATAACCACGCCTGGGTTGAAGTATATGTTGATGGCACCTGGAAATATTTAGGTGCGTGCGAACCCGAAGCCACACTAAACAAAGGATGGTTTTCAGCCCCGGTAAAAAGAGCAATGATGGTGCATACTAAGGCTTTTGGCAAGTATAAGGGCGATGAAGATATTATTGATGAACACGATAAATATGCCACACTTAACGTATTAAAATATTACGCCCCGGTTAAAGAAATTTGGGTAAAAGTGGTTGATGAATTAGAAATTCCCGTTGAAAAAGCACTTGTAGAATTTGGTCTATACAATTATGCAGAATATTATCCAATTAAGTCCCAAACCACTAAAAACGATGGTCTTGCACATATTAAGACAGGGTTAGGCGATTTGCGAATATTTGCCTCTGATAAAAATTCGAAAATCGCAATCAGAAAAATCAGTGTGGCAGAAACAGACACATTGATTATTAAACTCGACAAAACAGCTGGTGAGGGTTTTATCCACGAATACGAAAATATTCCGCCGGTTGAAAAAGCTTTGGAGGATGAAAATAGCGATGGAAATGCTCAAAATAAAATCAGGCTAGCTTATGAGGACTCTATTAGAAATCAGCGTATTGCAACGTTTTATACCAGGGAGAAATCTGACAAACTGGCCGATGAATTAAATCTTAATAAGGATCGATTATGGCCTTTTATGGAAAAAAGCAGGGGTAATTATGTTGAGATTGAAAAATATCTTAGAAATTCAACGAATAAGGATGAAGAACAAAGTCTTAATTTATTGGATGTATTGGCGCAAAAAGATTATTATGATAGCTATGCAGATGTACTGCTTGATCATTTTAACAACTTTATAGTTTTTGAGAATACCAGTTACCCCAATGATATTATTAAAAAATATATTCTTGGTCCCCGGATTTATCTTGAAGAAATCAGGGCATATCGGAAATTCTTTCAGCAAGAGTTTAGCACATTAGTTAAAAATACTCCGGAAGAAACTATTATTCAGCTAGTTGAATGGACAAAAAATAATCTAAACATAGATGATGAGAATAATTATTATAATATTGAAAGCACGCCAACTGGAACATTTTCCCTTAGAATTTGTAGCACATTCAGCCGAAAAATATTTTTTGTAGCTGCAGCTCGCTCCCTGGGCATACCTGCGCGTTTAGAACCTGCTACACTTGAAATCCAGTATTACAATAATGGCTGGATAAATGTTGTTTTTGAGGAAAATAATGCTTTTGCCAATCCCAACATGGCTACAATCAGCCTTTCCAATATGAATGAACTGGGAATTGAGCCTTTATACCGCATACATTTTGGTATTGCTAAATTCAAGAATGGTCATTTTGAGACCCTTGAATATGATTGGGAAAAACCATTGAAAGATTTCCCGGATAAACTTGAACTTGAAGCCGGTTATTATCAAATACTTACCGGCAATCGATTGAAGGATGGGACCACATTAACAAAATGCCATTTTATAAATATTGAAAAAAATAGTGATAATAAAATTCCATTGGAATTTAACATGGATCAGTCACAACTTGTGCCCATTGCAAAATGGGATAATCAATTAAACAAAAGTAGGTTATCTGTGATTGGATGGCTTGATCCCAAATCCGAACCAGGAAAACATTTTCTGAATGATTTTCAAGCACTAAAAAACACCTTTATCTCAGATAAAATAAACATGATGATTTTTTGTGATTCTGAAGAATATAAACAAATGATTAGAAAACAAATACCCGTACAATTTAACATAGAACTGGATAAAGATTTGGTAAATCTCAATAAGTTATACGAGCAAACAGATCTATCAAAAACCATGAATCTTCCGGTCTTTATTATTATTAATCCCCAAGGTGAAATATTTTACTTTTCCTCTGGCTATAACATTGGAACATCTGAGCAGATTTTGAAAATATATAACAAATTGAAAATTAATTAAGACCGGGGCCTCCAAACATGTCAGATAAATCAGCACTTCAGCGCCATCCTGCTACCTGGATACCTACAGTCTATTTTGGAATGGGACTTCCATTTGTTGCCATAGCGCAAGCATCGGCTCTTATGTATAAAAACCTGGGAATCAGCGATACACAAATTGCTCTTTGGACATCTCTAATTATGCTACCGTGGACACTTAAACCCTTATGGAGTCCGGTTCTTGAAATGTTTAAAACAAAAAAACATTTTGTGGTAGCCACACAGCTTGTTACTGGCTTTACTTTTGCCCTTGTAGCCTTATCACTACCTTTGGATGGTTTTTTTCGTTATTCCATAGCATTACTGGCCGTAGTAGCTTTTAGTGGTTCTACCCACGATATTGCCACTGATGGAGTATATCTTAGCGTTTTATCATCTAAACTTCAGGCAAAATACATAGGCTGGCAGGGAGCTGCATACAATATTGCAAAAATAGTTTCGGGTGGGGGATTTGTTTATTTTGCCGGCGAACTTGAAAAAACCATTGGAGTGGTGCATGCCTGGATGGTAGTAATGGTAACTTATGGAGCAGTAATGATCATCCTGGGGCTTTATCATATAAAAATGCTTCCGAGTGGCGGAGCCGCAAATCAGGTAAAATCTTTTAGCGAAGGTATGAATACACTCTGGGAAGTAATTAAGACTTTTTTTCAGAAAAAATTTATTATCTGGTATATCATATTTATTATTCTCTATCGGTTTGCTGAAGGATTTGCCATTAAAATTGCACCCTTGTTTTTTAAAGCTGCCGTATCAGAAGGAGGGCTCGGATTGAGTACATCGCAGATAGGTCTTGTTTATGGTGTTTTTGGTTCAGCAGCCTTTGTAGTTGGCTCATTATTAGGCGGTTATTATATTGCTGCAAGGGGTCTAAAAAGAACACTATTTACCTTGGCATGTATTTTTAATATCCCATTTGCGGTTTATGCTGTGTTATCAATAACTCAGCCTGAAAATATATATTTAATTGCACTAGCAGTGGCATTTGAATATTTTGGCTATGGCTTTGGCTTTGTGGGTTTAATGCTTTTTATGATGCAGCAGATTGCCCCGGGTAAATATAAAATGGCACACTATGCATTTGCCTCAGGTATAATGAACCTTGGTTTTATGATTCCGTCCATGATGAGTGGCTATCTGAGTGATTTAGTAGGTTATAAGATATTCTTTATCTGGGTGTTAGTAGCTACTATACCAGCATTAATGGCAGCCTATTTTGTGCCTTTTAAAAACCCTGATATTGATGAAACAACGCTAGAAACTAATGAAAGGAGTTGATATTTAAGAATAACAGGCAATTTACACCAAGTTATGGATATGGCCTGAAAATCAATTTACGGTTGGTATAACCCACCGTAAAATCAGTGATATTTTGTATTTTGTGCCAATACCAAAACTATTTAAGTTTAATAACAAAAAAGAGCATCAATGGACAGAAGAAAATTTATTTTGAACAGTAGTGCTGCCCTTACTGGAATTACATTGTTTCCATCAGGTATATTGGCAGAAGATTTCTATCATCCATTAGGCGAATTTATCTCGAAAAGGCCTCCAAAAAATAAACGGACCTTTGTAAGCGAAGCAGTTGAAAAAACAATCATCAGAGTAAAATCTGCTATTGCAGACAAGGAGCTGGCCTGGATGTTCGAAAATTGTTATCCAAACACGCTTGATACCACCGTAGACTATGAAATTATTGACAATAAGCCCGATACTTTTATTATTACCGGAGATATTGATGCCATGTGGCTCAGGGATTCTACGGCTCAGGTTTGGCCTTACATGCCCCTGATTAAGGAAGATGAAAAACTCCAAAACCTGGTTAAGGGTCTGATCAACAGGCAAGTAAAATGTATTCTAAAAGATCCTTATGCCAATGCTTTTTATAAAGATTTAAGCAAAGAATCAGAATGGAAAAGTGACAAGCCCAGTCCTATTCCAGGTGTGCACGAACGAAAATGGGAAATTGATTCATTATGTTATGTGGTTCGGTTATCAAACGAATATTATCAAATAACCAGGGACAAAACTATTTTTGACAAGGATTGGCAAAACGCCATGCAGTTAATTGTAAATACCTTTAAAACTGAGCAAAGAAATGATGGAAAAAGTCCTTATTTTTTTGAAAGACTTACGTCAAATACCATTGATTCACCAACTTTTGGCGGTACAGGCAGGCCCATTAAACCAGTTGGTTTAATTTGCTCCATGTTTCGGCCATCGGATGATGCCACGCTGTATCCGTTTTTAATCCCTTCAAATATTTTTGCAATGCTTTCTTTAAACCATTTGGCTGAAATATTTGATAAAGTACTAAATAACAAGCGGTTTGCCACAACTTGTACTGATTTTGCCAATGAGCTGGATCACGCAATTAAACAGTTTGGTATTAGTACACATTTAGATTTTGGCCAAATTTATGCTTATGAAGTTGATGGTTTTGGTAACCAGGTTTTTATGGATGATGCCAATGTGCCATCCTTAATGTCGCTGGCCTATTTAGGTGCCCATAAAACAGATGACGATCTTTATCTGAATACCCGGAAATTTTTATTGAGCGATGCTAATCCTTATTATTTAAAAGGAAAAGCAGCTGAAGGTCAAGCCAGTCCGCATACCGGCAAAGAAAAAATATGGCCCATGGGTATTATTCTAAGGGCAATGACAAGTACTGATAATCAGGAAATTAAGCATTGTTTAAGCATGCTTAAAGCCACCCATGCTAATACTGGTTTTATGCATGAGGCTTTTCATAAAGACAATCCTGATGATTTCAACCGATCCTGGTTTGCCTGGGCAAATACCTTATTTGGAGAGCTAATTATCAAAATCTTCAACGAACGAAAAGAGCTACTTTTATACGAATTCTAAAATTATAATTTATAGTTAGTTATGAGCAATACTAATCCATTGGCAAAAATAAATATTCCCTGGGAAAACAGGCCGGAACATTCCAAAGATGTGATGTGGCGCTACTCCAAAAATCCGATAATAGGAAGGTATCAAATTCCCACTTCAAACAGCATTTTTAATAGTGCAGTGGTACCATTTGAGGATGGTTTTGCAGGTGTTTTCCGCTGCGACAATAAATCTGTACAGATGAATATTTTTGCAGGTTTCAGTAAAGATGGCCTCAACTGGGATATTAAACATGAACCCATAAAAATGAAAGCAGGGAATACCGAAATGATTGATTCCGATTATAAGTACGACCCGCGTGTAACATACATTGAGGACAGGTAC
>JARGGF010000160.1 GCA_029210905.1 Bacteroidales bacterium
CTTGAAATTACTGACCCCGGATTTTCCGAAATCAGATTAAAAATAATAGCCAGGTTTCTTTGAATTTCTTCAGAGTGACTCAGCATTTTTTGTTCATCCTCAAGCCTTTCCTGTTCGTCAATAACCAATTTTGCTTTTTCAAGTTCATCAAATTGAAACTGAAAATACTCAAAATCATCTTTTGAACGCCCGGCATCAGCTCTAAGCACTTCCAGTTGTTTTTTAACAGATATAAAATCCTGATATACAAGTTTGTATTGCTTTTTTACCTCAGAATTTCCTGCAAATGTATCAATTACATTAAGTTGAAAAACTGATTCGTTTAAATCAAGGTTTTGATGCTGTGAGTGAACATCTACCAATTTTGTGCTTAACTCTTGCAGTGCAGATAGATTCACAGGTGTGTCATTGATAAAAGCCCTGGATTTGCCTGCAGGGTTAATTTCACGTCTTAAAATTACTTCCTCTTCATAGTCAATTTCATTTTGCTTAAAAAAATCTTTCAGACCATATCCTGCAATTGAGAAACCACCCTCAATCACACATTTTAAGTCCTTGTTTTTAAGCGCACTAATATCCGCCCTTTGTCCAAGAATTAAGGATAATGCACCTAGCAGAATGGATTTTCCTGCCCCGGTTTCACCTGTGATAATTGATAAACCTTCGGTAAATGATATTTCTACCGAATCAATTAGTGCGTAATTTTTTACTGATAAGTAATTTAACACTTTACAAAATATTTTTAGTTCTTTGTAATAATGGTACCAAAGTAATTTGACCAAAACATTAGCAAAACTTGATTTACCAAAGTATAATTAATTGGTAAAATTAATAAATCTATTTTACTATTTGCTTAATAATTTCGATGCAAAATCTTAATTAAAATCTTTTCGTTTTGTATCTTTATGTAAATTTTTAACAAAAATTCAAAGAGATGTCTGATTTCCTTATATTTTCCTTATTGCTATGGCTTTTTGCCGCTCCGGTTTTAATATTTACTTTAAGACTAATTTTTAAAAAATCACTAGTTTTTACTTTTGGACTGATTTGGCTTCTGTGCCAAAGTGTTTTAGTGCACCTGGCTTATGGTGTAGGTTCTTTAGGAGGGATAATGGATTTTCTATGGGCTTTCCCTGCTGGTATGCTTCTGGTTGTTTTTGGATTTTATTATATTAACAAGTATATTAGAAAATCACTAACTATGGTTGAAGATAGTATTACTGATATTTCTGGGGGAAATCTTAATATCAAAATAGACGATGAGATTTTGAGACGAGATGACGAAGTAGGCAGGATATCAAATGCGACACTATCACTAAGTAAAAAATTTAGTGAGGTTGTCATGAAAATTCTTGATTATAGTGAACATTTGGAGCGATCAAGTAATGAACTTAGTAATAATTCGGAGCAGCTTTCGCAAGGTGCAAGTGAGCAAGCCTCTTCATTTGAAGAAGTTTCATCCACCATGGAACAAATAGCAGCAAATATTGAACAAAATCTGGACAATTCGAAAAAAACTGAAAAAATATCTCTTGCGGCCAGCTCTAATATTAAAGATGTTAGTAAGGCAACTACCGACAGTCTCGATTTTATTAAGAAGATTTCAGACAAAATTTCTATTATTAATGATATAGCTTTTCAAACCAATATTTTGGCCTTGAATGCTGCTGTTGAAGCCGCCAGAGCAGGCGAACAGGGCAAAGGTTTTGCAGTGGTAGCAAGTGAAGTTCGAAAGCTGGCAGAGAGAAGCAAACAGGCTGCAGATGAGATAATTGCACTTTCATCAACCAGTGTAAATGTCACTAAAGGGGTGGAGGATTTAATGGCAACCATGCTTCCGAATATTGAGCAGACTTCCAGCCTGGTACAGGATATTACCGCCTCGAGTATTGAACAGAACAATGGTGCTTCGCAGGTAAATGACACCATCCAACGGTTAAATTCTGTAACACAGCAATTTGCTGCTTCATCAGAAGAGATTGCCGGAAATGCCATTCAGTTTGCTGAACAGGCTTCAGAACTTAAACAATTGATTAGGTTTTTTAAAATCTAATCGGTTTTTATTAGTTTTTCATATTCTGAAAGGTGGGCAGGGTCAATTTCTTTCAGAATATTGTATACATTGGTCTTTTCTATTGCAGGTGCTTCTGAGAAGATATTTACTAATTCTGTATGTTTTGCATCAAAAAATACTTTGATAATGAACAGATTGGTGTTTTGACGATAGACGCGCTGTACAAATTTCAAACTTTCAGCAACTTCGTTTCTACCTGCTTCGAGGCGATCAGACATTAAATCAAGTCCAAGCCTGTGATAACGATAGCTTGCCCTTCGCATAGCTCCATATTTGCTGTTTAGAAGATTTTCAATGAGAAAATACCGGTTGTCCTGTTTTCTTGCCTCAAAAGCCTTCCATCCTTTGTCATTAGAGCTTTGGGCATTATTTAAAATGCGTTGTGCTTTCTGGAAAAATTCTGTACCGCCTTCCATTGAAAAAGAATCGTAATCCAAACCAATAATTATATAGGCGTAAAATGCAAGTACCGAAGTTAAATTTGATACGTGTCTGCTTTCATTAAATTCAAGGCTCTGATTTTCATAATATTCAAATTCAAAAAGGTTGTCTTCTTCTTTATAATTAAGCATTGGGGTCTGCAGCGAAGTTCCATAAATTGGTCTGTTTGAAAGTACCTGCAAAGTTGCCGTATAACGATTGCCACTTACCCCGGATATTTTAATCAGAATGGAGCATTCTATCCGTTCATTATTTTCAAAACGGTGATTTGTCCAGTTTTTATTGTTCATAAATTCAAAAAGGGAGCGTTGCATATTCTGAAAAAGCTGCTGTGATGTAGTTTGAACTTGTGGTTGCTGTATTTGAATATTGCAGTTAAGCTCTTGTGCTACTGAGTTATAGCTGAAAAGAATAATATAAATTGTAAGGCTTAATTTGGATGATGACATTTTCAATATTTTTAATCGTTGTCGAGTAATTTTTTTAATTCGTTCACTATATCTTTTGCAATTTCTTTTTTAGACTTTAACTCAAATTTTGAGATATTATTATTTGAATCAATAAAAGTAACCTTATTTGTATCATGATTAAATCCTGCACCTTCATCTTTTAATGAATTTAATACGATGCAATCAAGATTTTTTTTCTTTAACTTATTAAAGGCGTTTTGCAGTTCATTATCAGTTTCAAGTGCAAAGCCAACCAAAACCTGATCCTTTGTTTTCATTTCACCAAGTTTTTTAGCAATGTCCCTGGTAGGTTTTAAATCAATGTGCATGTTTTCTTTTTCGCGCTTTACTTTTTTATCAAACTTAATGGATGGTGTAAAATCGGCAACAGCAGCATTCATAATTGCCATATTGCACATATTAAAGTTTTTAATGCAAGCATTATACATCTGCTCGGCAGTAATAACATTTACTAATTCAACACCTTCAGGGGCCTGTATGTTTACAGGGCCACTTATAAGTAAAACGTCTGCGCCGCGTTGTTTAAATTCCTCTGCAAGTGCATAGCCCATTTTGCCAGAGGAATAGTTGCCGATAAATCTTACTGGATCAATGGCCTCGTATGTTGGCCCGGCTGTGATCATTACTTTTTTGCCTGCAAAAGTTTGTTTAGGGGCAAAATAATCATCAATTTGTTTGAAAATTTCTTCTGGTTCAGCCATTCTACCTTTTCCAACCAGACCACTGGCTAATTCACCGCTTGAAGCATCAATGCAATGGTTGCCTCTCTCATTCAGCACCCTAATATTTTGTTGTGTAGCAGGATGTTTAAACATGTCTAAATCCATAGTTGGAGCAAAAAATACAGGGCATTTTGCTGATAAATAAGTAGTTAATAATAGATTGTCGGCAATTCCATGTGTCATTTTTGCCAGGGTATTTGCTGTTGCAGGGGCAACAATCATAACATCAGCCCATAGGCCAATATCAACATGGCTGTTCCAATCACCATTTTCCGGGTTAAAAAAATCAACTAAAATAGGATTTTTAGAAAGTGTTGCGAGGGTTAAAGGAGTAATAAATTCCCTTGCCATTGGGGTCATAACAATTTTTACCTCAGCCCCGGCTGTTACAAACAATCGGGTAAGGTGTGCAATTTTATAGGCAGCAATTCCTGCTGAAACACCTATTAAAACATGTTTGTTTTTCATTTGATCTGATTTCAGTTTGATGCTTAAAATCCAAAAGTAGGTGTTTTTTGTTTGATGTCAAATGTATTCCAGAAAAATGCTGCCAAAGCAATTCATCTATTTTTAGACATAATTATGGAATTGAGCTATTAACTAATTAACATATCCCAAATCGTTAAAATAAATCATACTTCCCTTTTTAAAATGGCGTGGTTGGTTTTTTATGGTATAGAAAGTTTGATTTGCACTTAATACAGCGGATTGAATGTATCCGGATTCATAAAAAACCACTTTTTTATTTTTTTCGCAAAAAACTGCTGCATTTCTTGAATTATAGAATGTCTGGCCAGTTGACAATATCGCCGATTCAAGTTTTCCCGAATCAAAGAAGCTTACCTGGGCACTATCCAGGCAATAAACTGCCGCATTTTTTCCATTGTAAAAAGTTTGATTAGCAGAGAGGGTCGCAATAACTACATCACCACGACTGTTGAAAAGTACAGGAAAATCATTTAAACAATAAACCGCCGCATTTTTTCCGTTATAAAAAGTCTGATTTTCACTCAAAGTAGCCGATAATACCTTCCCCTTGGAGTCTGAGCTCACTACAGTTTCTGCCTTGCACATAACCACTGCATTTTTAGCATTTTGCAGTTGGGTATTTGATTTAAGTATGGTCTGTGCATTCACATTTGTATGCAAAATGCTAAAAACAAGTGTAATGATATGAATGCCAACAAATGGTCTTTGCATAATTCCAGGTATATAGACTAAAAATTTCTCACTAAATTATAAATACTTAAGCACTTTTCAAAAAATTGTGGATTATAGATAAACAAATTGCCTGGCTGATAAAATAAATTTAAATTTGTTAATAATATTACTTTTTTATTAGATTTAGAAGGCAAAAGAAAATTCAACTTAACCCGAATTATTGTTTTCGCGAGGGCTAAAGCCGTTCATGGGTTTTTCTACCCATGAACCACGAAATGCTCAGCGGAGCTAATCTAAATGTGGGAAACCCCGATTTAGGGAAGCTTAATTTTGGGCTACCAAAATCTAGCTGAACTTAATCGCAATCGAAGATTGGAAAAATTCATTGAACGGCGAAAGCCCTCACTGAAGGTAATTTTTAGGGTTAATTTATCCGAGTGAAAATAATAATTGATTGTTACTAATTATGAAAACATATAAGATTTATTTAGCAGGTGAGTTTGTTGAAACAACAGAAACTCTGGAAGTTTGTAATCCTTATTCAAAAGAAATTTTTGCACAGACATATCTTGCAGGTGAAGAAATTATTAACAAGGCTATTCTTGCAGGTTTAGAGGCTGAAAAAGAAATGAAGCAGCTAAATTCCTTGCAAAAGTATGAAATATTAATGCAGATTTCTAATGATATCTTAGGGGATAAAAAAAGATTGGCGGCGGTGCTTAGTAAAGAATCCGGAAAGCCGATGCGTTATGCTCTGGGTGAAATTGCAAGAGCTGCACAAACATTTTTAGTGGCAGCCGAAGAATCAAAAAGGTTGCCAAAAGAATATTTGTCTTTAGACTGGACAGCTGCCGGACAAGGGAAAGAGGGCTTAGTAAAGTATTTTCCAATAGGTTTAATTGCAGGAATAGCCCCCTTTAACTTTCCGTTAAACCTTGCGGTACACAAAATTGCCCCAGCTATTGCAGCTGGCAACCCAATTATCTTAAAACCAGCTCGTTCTACTCCTTTGTCTGTATTGGAATTGGCTAAAATTATTGATAAAACGGATCTGCCTAAAGGGGCCATTTCAATTCTTCCTACAGACAGGGTTGCCGGTAATATTCTTATTACGGATAATCGGATAAAAATGTTAACTTTTACGGGCTCTCCAGAGGTTGGTTGGGAGATGAAAAAAAATGCAGGTAAAAAGAAAATTACTCTTGAACTTGGCGGTAATGCCGGAGTTATTATAACTGAAACTGCAAATTTTGAAAATGCCCTGGCTAAAACATTAATTGGTAGTTTTGCATACTCTGGTCAGGTTTGTATTCATGTGCAAAGAATATTTGTGCAACATTCTGTATTTGAGAACTTTGTTGAGAATTTTATTGCAAAGGTAAAACAACTAAAAGTAGGAGATCCTCTTGAATCTTCAACTGATATTTCAGTAATGATTGACGAAGATAATGCTTCCAGAGTTGAAAGCTGGGTAAATGAGGCCAAGGCCGGAGGTGCAAAAGTTTTGTGTGGTGGAAATCGGAAGGATGGATTTTATGAACCAACGGTACTTACAAATACAAAATCAGAAATGAAAGTTTGCTCACTTGAAATATTTGGACCTGTTGTTACACTTGAGCCTTTTTCTGATTTTAATAAAGCCATTGATGAAATTAATCATTCTGTATATGGCTTACAAGCGGGTGTTTTTACAAACAAAATTAGCGAGATGGATTATGCTTTTGATAATCTTGAAGTTGGTGGGGTAGTAATTAATGATGTTCCAACATTCAGGGTAGATCATATGCCTTATGGTGGGGTCAAAAATTCAGGATTTGGCAGAGAAGGGCTAAAATATGCAATACATGAAATGATGGAACCCCGATTGTTGGTTAAATCTGTTTGAATAAATGTGAAATTAAGAATAAAATGGAGAAAAGAAAACCCCTTTAAATTTATTAAATGATGCAAATAACAACAACTAATTGACAACTTTTTACAACGGAGCTAAAATTATGATTGGTGCTGCAGGTATTGTTGTGGCATTAATTATTGGCCTTGTGTTTTCCCTGGGTGGTGAAGGAACAGTATTGCTAATGGTTCTTTTATACGTTCTTGGACTTTCTGTTGGTCCCCGGGTAGTTTTTGAATTTGTAAACCCGGCTCTTAAAATTTATTTGGCAGCAGGTCCTGTTGGCCTGGCTTTCGTGAAATTATCTATTAAAGTGTTTACAGCAGATGGTAAAGTTTCTGCTAACGAGGCTAATAAGTTGAAAAAATATATTGGGCGCGAATTTGGTCATGAAATCGGAGGTGCCACAGAACTCTTTATCAAAAAGCATCCTGAAATTGAAGAAAGTATCTATCAGCTGTGCAAACCTCTTTCGGATATGAAAATGGCACATAGAATTTCCATAATGTATCAGTTGTTTGCCATGGCTGCTTCTGATGGTAAATATTCAGACAATGAGGAACAAGTTCTTCAAAAAATAGGCAAATATTTGCATATAGGCAGAAAACGATTCTACTTTATTAAGTCAAAAGTGATAATTGAAGATGAAGCTGATGGAGCAAGCTATAAGAGCGCACAAAATAATGAGCAAGGTTATTCTTCGGGACGGGGATTTAATTTTTTTCAACAGTTTTTTAGTGCGGCTAATGATCCTTTTTTTATTTTAGGGCTTGAGCATTCTGCAACAAATGAAGAAGTAAAAAAAGCCTATCGCGACCTGGTTAAAAAATACCATCCTGATGTTACCATGAACAGGAGCGAGCAATACAGAAAAACCGGAGAAATAAAAGTGCAGGAAATTAATGAGGCCTACATGTTGATAAAAAAACTTAGAGGGATCAAGTAATATGTATAAAAAAATGAATAATTATTTATTAGTCTGTAAATGAGTTGGTTGAAAAAAATATTTAACACTGGGAAACATCCTGAAAATGACAGGTTATCGAAAGATGAAAGTTTATTGGTTCAATTGGAGACATCGGGACATTTAGTTTTTTTCCGTCCAAAAACATGAGTGTATGTGGAGAAGGTGGAATGCTCATCACCAGTAACCCAGTCTTCGCATTCAAAGCTAGAAAACTTCGTGACCACGGGCGTTTAAATAA